>CAXTYP010000216.1:0-5026 GCA_964248435.1 uncultured Acidobacteriaceae bacterium
GAGGCTTCAAGGCCGGCACCCTGGCGGTTCTGGATGCAACAAGCGGCTGCGCCGTGGGCTGGGGCAGTCTCGGCGGCAGCCTTCCCAGTGACACCTTCTCCAACGGCGATACCGTGCTCCACGTCGTGCAACAACTGCAAAGCGCCGGCGTGCAGGTCATCATCTCCTTTGGCGGCGCCAACGGGCAGGACCCTGCCGGCAATTGCTCCAGTGCCTCACAACTGCAGGCCCTGTACCAAAGCGTAATCACGCGCTACGGCGTCAAGCTGCTCGACTTCGATATCGAGGGCGGTGCCACCACGAACCAGGCAGCCATTACCCAGCGCGACCAGGCGCTGAAAGCGCTCAAAGCCGCCAACGCCGGCCTTGTGATCTCCTACACACTGCCTGTGCTGCCCACCGGCCTGGTCTCCTCCGGCATCAACATCCTCAACAGCGTCAAGAATGATGGACTCGCGCTCGATGTGGTCAATGTCATGGCCATGGACTATGGGTCCTCCTCCGATAACGGCGGTGCCATGGGACTCGATGCGACCGACGCGGCCTCGGCCACCTGGTCGCAGATCAACGCGGCCGGTCTCAGCGGCACCACCGTGGGCATCACGCCCATGATCGGCGTCAACGACACCAACACGGAGATCTTCAAACTCAGCGATGCGCAGGCTGTTCTGAACTTCGCTAACAGCAACAGCTACATCAGCCGGCTTGCGATCTGGTCGCTGGGCCGCGACAACGGCGGTTGTCCCGGGCAAACCTGGGCATCGCCAAGCTGCAGCGGCATCGCTCAGTCGTCGTACCAGTTCACCAGCAACTTCAACACGTACTGACTTCACCGCGGTGCCGGTTGCGGAACGCAGAACGCAAGCTGCGGGACGTGCTTCCGCAGCCGGCACCACGGTCCCTACTCGTTCGCCCCCCACGCTCCAGCCTTCTTTAAGCGCGGGCCCGCGCCAGGCTGCATCGTATCCAGCACCATGTCTCGTACCCACTTATGGCTCCGCTCCCTCCTTGCTTGTTCGTTTCTGGCACCTGTTGCGCTTTCGGCGCAGGAACCTCCGCTGCGCGTCGCCATCGTGGGCCTGGTGCACGGCCATGTGGGCGGCTGGTTCGACCAACTCTCGCAACACCCTGAGATCCAGCTTGTCGGCGTCGCCGAGCCCGACGAGGCCTTGCGTGCCCGCTACGCCGCGCGATACCACCTTGCGCCCGGGCTCTTGTTCCCGTCCGAATCGGCCCTGCTGGCTCATACGCAGCCGCAGGCCGTGCTGGTGTACACCGCGATTGCCGGTCACCGTGCCGCCATTGAAGAAGCCGCACACCACCACGTGGCCGCCATGGTAGAAAAGCCACTCAGCACCACCCTTGCCGACGCGCTTGCCATTCAGCAACTGTCCCGCCAGTTCCAGGTTCCGGTGCTGGTCAACTACGAAACCACCTGGTACCCGTCCAACACCGCCACGGCAAAACTGCTGTGGAGCGGCGAAATCGGCGACCTGCGCAAGCTGGTCGTGCACGACGGCCACAAGGGGCCGAAGGAGATTGGTGTCGGCCCCGAGTTCCTGGGCTGGCTAACCGACCCGCAACAAAATGGCGCGGGCGCGTTGTTTGACTTCGGCTGTTATGGGGTCGACCTTGCAACCTGGCTCATGCACGGCGCCCCGCCGTTGACCGTGACTGCTGTTACGCAGCAGATCAAGCCGGACGTTTACCCGCGCGTTGACGACGAAGGCACCATCATTCTGACGTACCCGCATGCACAGGCCATCATTCAAGGTTCCTGGAACTGGCCTTTCGACCGCAAGGACATGGAGATCTATGGCGCCACCGGTTACGTCGACACCGTGGCACAAAGTGGCTTGCGCATCCGCCGGCCTGGCCAAGGATCCGAGCACACCGAAAGCGCGCCTCCACTCCCGCCGCCGTTTGATACTCCCCTCCATTACTTGGCAGCCGTTCTGCGCGGCCAACTGCAACCAGAAGGAGACCTGTCGTCGCTCGATACCAACGTGACAGTAATGAGGATCCTGGATGCGGCGCGCGAGTCCGCCCAGACCGGGCATACGGTTCATCTCAAGATTTCGCAGTAGGGCGCAAAAGGCATCGAAAACAGTCTCGGATCCTACCCGGCTAGCTCGCCCGTTTACGATTACGCCGCCCTTCACCGCAGCTTTCTAAATAGGTGCGCTCCCTGTTTGACTTTTGAAATCGCAAGCCGCGTCCCTGTCTCAAACAGCAGACGGGGAACGGACCCGACGTTCTCGAACGGGTTCGATCGCCGGGAAGATTTCGCATGGCAAGCACCGATCGTTACCTTGCACGTAAGTCGAGTTAGAACCGAACGCCGGCTCAGGAGCCGGTATCCACTAAGTTGTTCTTTTACGAAGCACATGAGCTTGCTGTTTTTTCGAAAAGATTGTGCATAGGTCGAAGGCTTGCGGTAATCTGTACCTCATGGCAAACAAGGAAGTACTGGCTGCAATCGACAAGGAAATAGCAAGGCTTCAGCAGGCACGGGATATTCTGGCCGGGTCCGGGGAAGACGCAGAAGAATCACCGCGCAGCCGGGGCGCTGCCAAGCCGCTCACCAAGCGTCGCGTAGGACGTCCGGCAGGCACAAAGCGCGTACTCAGCCCGGAAGCTCGCAAGCGTATCGCGGACGCGCAAAAGAAGCGCTGGGCTGCACAGAAGGCTGAAGGCTGACCCGAAAGGCGGCTGCTGGGCTTTCCACTGCGACTTGAATCGAAGCGCGACTTGAATCAAGCGCGACTCATACAGAGATTAGATTGCTGCGACGCGCTGGGCTCATGCTCGGCGCGACTCGCTTACTCCGTTGGCCGACAGTTTCTCCTCAAGCAAAGACATAGTCCTGCAGTGGAGCCTTCTCCCAGGCTCCTCTCGGACCCACGATCTCAATGCTCGTCCCGAAAAGCATATAAGCGCTGCGGCGCCTCTTCCGTTGCGCGATCCATGCCGCATAGTACACAGAACCGGTCCGTCAGGCTCATGGTGCCAAAGCAGCGCCGGCAGTTAGCCTGCAACTGGTAAACACATTGCGGGCAATAGTGGTCGTTGGCACCCACCCGCGTCCCGCACGCCGGGCACGATATCACCACGGGCGCGCGCAGCAGGAAGTATAAAACCGCTCCCACGCCCCCCGGCAGCACAAGGCAAATAACAATCCAAAGACGCGCGCGCATGGCACGGCGTCTTGTATCCTGCGAGATATAACCCACCATCAACAAGTACAAGGCCGACAGCGCGCTCCACGAAAGCGCGAAGTAAATCCGCAGCCCGATCGGCGGCTCGTGATGCCGGTGCGACGGCACAATCACCCAGAACACATACATCATCGCCGCAAAAGCGCAGGCCGCCGCGGCCATGGACCAGGCGGGCACCAGCTTCAACTCGGAAGCGAGCGTCGGCACCTCTTCGCCTGCCCCGCCGTTCGGGTCTGGGGAGAGTGCACTGCCGCGCCGGGTTGTAAGCCGATGTCTCATATCTGACCTTGAAGACTTCATCCAGTGATTTAGCGCCGCTGGCCCCGGATCTGTCCCCGCGTCCGGCCTCTTGCCGGCAATGCCGCCAGCCGGTCATCCCCCAGCAAAAACAGCACCGCCGCCACCGCCGCGCACAGCGTCACTCCGAGCAGCACCAGCATCCCGGGCAGGTCCAGCAGCGTTTCGCCGCCCAGCAGGTCATCCACGCCCGCCCACAACGCAGGCGCCAGCGTCAGCGCCAGGGCTCCAGCCATGGCCAGGGCCACCAGCAGGTTGCGCCGTCCATCCTGCCGGTCCGCCCGGCGCGTCACCAGCGCGTTGTATACAGCGCGACGGGTGCGCAGGGAGACCGCTCGCTCCCGTGCAGCATCAGTGCCGGTCAATGCAGCCAGCAGGCCAGGGTCGCTCGGCTTGCAAGGCTGCCCGCCATCCATACGGTTTGGGGAGCCACGCATCAAGCTTCAGACTCCATCCCGGCATTTCCTGCACGCCGCGTCGCCGCTTCCACAAAGGGCCGCAGCGAAGCTAGCCCGCGATACAAACGCGACTTCACCGTCGACAAGGGTGCCCCCGTCACGGCCGCGATCTGGTCCAGCGCCAGCTCTTCATGGAACCGGAGCACCAGCACCTCGCGGTGCAGCGGCTCCAGTGTCAGCAGCGCTTCCGCCACCAGGGCGCTGTTCTGCCGCGACAGGTACTGGTCCAGCGGCGTGGGGTCACTGCTCGGCACATCGAAGCGGCGGTCATCCTCGGCCCCCTGCGACAGCTCTTCCAGGCTCGCCATGGTGCGCCGGCGGCGAAAGTCGGTCACCAGGTTGCGCGCAATCGTAAAAAGCCACGTGTCAAAACGCGCATTGCCGTTGAACTGCGAGCCGCGCAGCATCACACGCATCCAGGTCTCTTGGAAAAGGTCCTCCGCCAGCTCGCGGTTCCCCGTCAGGTACAGCAGGTAGCGCAGCAAACGGTGCTGGTACTCCACAATCAGCTGATCCAGCAGTAGGGGGTCGCCGCTTTTCAGCCGCTCCGCGATTTCGAGGCTGCGAAACCGGGCCGCGTCGTCCTCGGCTCGCCCTATCGCACTCGCATGGTTGTTCAGGCTGTACATCGCTGCAGCATCAGACGCCGCAATCCCCATTCGGGACGCACAAAGCAAAAGAATTTTCCCGCCCGATACACTGGAAGGGAATGGATATCCTTTATGGGCTGCATCCGGTCGAAGAAGCGGTGCGTGCCGGCTCACGGCGTTTCGACCATGTATGCCTGGCGCGCGACCGTGCCGATGCGAAGCTCGACCGCCTCGCCGCCCTGTGTCGCGAGCAAGGCATCCGCCTGCGACTCGAGCCGCGCGACCACCTGACGGAGCTGGCCGGCACCGCCGCCCACCAGGGCGTAGTCGCAGTGGTCCGGGCCAAGGCCCTGGCTGATCTCGAAGACCTGCTCGCCCCGCGCGAGGTCCCCGCTCTGCTTCTGGCCCTCGATGGCGTCGAAGACCCGCAAAACTTCGGCGCGCTCCTGCGCACCGCCGACGG
>CAXTYP010000217.1:0-5018 GCA_964248435.1 uncultured Acidobacteriaceae bacterium
CCAAAGCGGAGGGCGTGCGGGCCGACCGCGCCCGCGAGGACGCCGCGGTGCGTGAGCGTGGCGACGACGGCGTTGGCAGCGCGGCCGCCGCGCAGATGAAAGATCACGATATTGCTTTGGACCGAGTGGAGGTCGAGCTCGGCCTCGGGCAGGGCGGCCAGCCGCTCGGTGAGCACGCGGGCGTTTGCGTGGTCCTCGTGCAGGCGGGCTGGCATTTCTTCAAGCGCGATCAGGCCGGCTGCGGCGAGGATGCCGGCCTGGCGCATGCCGCCGCCCAAAGCCTTGCGGACGGAGCGGGCGCGGGTGATGAACTCTCCCGAACCGACGAGCATGGAGCCGACGGGGGCGCAAAGGCCCTTGGAAAGGCAGAACATGACGGAGTCGAAGCCCGCGGTGAGCTCGCGGACACCGAGGCCGAGGTGAGTGGCGGCGTGGAAGATGCGGGCGCCGTCAAGGTGCACGGGGAGCCTTGCCTCGCGAGCGCCGGCCCAGATCTCCTCAAAGACCTCCAGCGGGGTAACGATGCCGCCGGCCATGTTGTGGGTGTTTTCAAGCGAGATGAGGCCGGGCTGCTGGCGGTAGTAGATCTTGGGGCCGATGAGGCTTTGAATGTGTTCCCAGCGAAAGACGCCGTCCTCGGCGCGGGCGGTGCGGAGCTGGCAGCCGGCAAATGTGGCGACCATGGCCATTTCCCAGTCGACCAGGTGGGCGCGTGCTTCGCACAAAACTTCCTGCCCATGAGTGGTGTGGAGGCGGATCGCGATCTGGTTGCCCATGGTGCCGGTGGGGACAAAAAGAGCGGCTTCGCGCCCAAAAAGCTCGGCGGCCCGGCTTTCCAGCCGGTTGACCGTAGGGTCTTCGCCGTAAACGTCGTCGCCGACCTCGGCTTCGGCCATGGCGGCGCGCATGCGCGGGGTGGGGCTGGTGACGGTGTCGGAGCGGAGGTCAACGGTGGTGACCGGGGTGGAGGAAGGGGGGGCGACGTCGGGCGCGAGGAGGGTTTCGGTGGCCATGGCTCCCGCTATTATCACCGAACCGGCCGTGCAAGCGACCGGCTTTTAGCTCGGCTTCTTGCCTTCGAGCCCGGCGAGCAGCCATTGTGGTCATACGCGAGGGTACTCAGGATGCGGATATCGGCGCGAAGATCATTCCGGAGAGACTCGATATTGGAATCCATTCGTAGAATGCCGATGACCACGGCGAGCATAGGGATTAAGGATGGAATGACAAGGGCGATGAGCTGCTGAGTGGTCCTTGAGCTTTAAGTTTTATGTTTAGGATGCCAGTTTTGCGCATTGCCGCCAAGTTACCCGGGGGCTGCTTCCGGTTGTTCCGTCGCCGCCAGGAGAGCTCCGAAAACCTCATTGGAAAGCAGGCGCCCTCGGGGGGTGAGGGTGGCGACCTGGTTGTCGGGCGTGAGGGTAACGAGACCGTCGCCAGCGAGGTGCGTCAGCACGGGCTGGTATGGGGCTACCGCGTTCGCGCCGAACTCCTGGCGTAAGACTGGGAGAGAAACCCCGGCGGTGCGGCGGAGGCCTAGGAACCAGGCTTCTTCGAGCTCGTGGGCGGGGGTGAGCCGCTCCGTTTCGTTCCAGCCCGGCCGGTCGAGGAAGAGCTGGAGCTCGTCGCCGGTGCTGAAGCGCGCGGGGGCACCCCCTTCAATGCCGCGAAGCATGGAATGGGCATCGACGCCGAGGCCGAGATAGGGGGCGCGGAGCCAGTAGCGCTCGTTGTGGCGCGACCTGCCTGACCCGGCCGCCCCCGGACGGGCGAAGTTCGAGATTTCGTACTGCGCGAGACCGGCAGTCGCGAGGGTTTCGCAGGCCTCGAGGTACCAGTCGGCGACCGCGTCGTCGTGCGGCAGCAGGGCCGCGCCGAAGAGAAGGCCGCCGCGCAGGGCTTCGGCCCCGAGGCGTGAATCTTCATCAAGCTCAAACATGTAGAGACTGGCGTGGTTGAGGGGAGCGCTCGCAAGTGTCGCGACGGAGTGGGCCCAACTGGCACCGGTCTGGCCCGGCAGACCGGCGATGAGGTCGGCGGAAATATGCGAGACCCCGGCCGAGCGCATCCGTTCGAGCTCGGCCAGGGCTTCTGTGCCGGAGTGGGTGCGGGCCGTGGCGCGGGCTTCAGCATCAACAAACGACTGCACGCCGAAGGAGACGCGATTGACGCCGGCGCGCTGCGCGGCTTCGAGCGTGGCGGGGGCGAGCTGGAGAGGGGCGGCTTCCAGGGTGATTTCGGCGTCGGGATCGACGGCGAACTCCTGCCGGATGGCGGCGAAGAGCTCGAGCAAGAGCCCGGGCGGAAGCAGCGACGGGGTGCCGCCGCCGAGGTAGATCGTGTCTACCTGCTCAGGGAGGCAGAGGCCGTTGTGGAGGGCCCAGGCGCGAGCCCCGGCCAGTTGGCGGCGCAGGGCGGCGACGTAGGCGGGCATGGCCGAGACGGGGTAAACACCGGAGGCGAAGTTGCAAAAGGTGCACTTGGCGCGGCAAAACGGGACGGAAATGTAAAGGCCCAGGGCTTCGGGCTTTTCGCGCCGCAGGGATACCGGATTCAGTTCCAAAAGGGGAACCTCGCTTCCCTATTTTCGCGCATGGACCGGCTGCGCGCGTCCTCGCTCGATAGAATGGGAACACCCCATGGCAGAGGCCGCGCAAACACAGCAGGACGACGAGGTTGTCGGGAAAGCGTATGACGGACGCCTGATGCGGCGGCTGCTGACGTATCTGCGACCTTACAAGGCGGTCGCGCTTTTGTCGCTGATCGCGATCCTGCTCAAGGCGGGGATCGATGTGCTGGGGCCCTACCTGTTCAAGGTCGGGCTGGACCTTTACCTGACGCCGCGCACCCCGGCGAGCGCGAAACATGGGTTTTGGTCGCGGTACCTGAGTCCCGAGGCGAGTCGTGGCATTTCAGAGCTGGCGGCGGTGTACTTCGGCTCGCTGGTGCTGGGTTACGCGCTTGAGTGGATGCAGACCTATGTTCTGCAGTGGATGGGTCAAAAGGTGATGTTTGACATGCGCAGGCAGATTTTCTCGCACCTGCAGCGCATGCACATCGGCTTTTTCGACCGGAACCCGGTGGGGCGGCTGGTCACGCGGCTGACCAGCGACGTGGACGCACTGAACGAGATATTTACGTCGGGCATTTTCGCGATCTTTGAGGATGTCTTTGTTCTGATCGGGATCGTGGCGGTGATGCTGTCGATGAGCTGGTGGCTGGCGCTGCTGTGCTTTGCGGTGCTGCCGTTGATTTTTCTGTGCACGCGCGTGTTTCGCAAGTATGTGCGGGAGTCGTACCGGAGGATCCGTGCGGCGGTTGCGAAGATCAACGCTTACACGCAGGAGCACATCAGCGGGATGCCGCTGGTGCAGCTGTTTAACCGGCAGGGGCGCGCGTATGCGGATTTCGAGGCGATCAACCGGCAGCACATGGTCGCGTTCAAGGACTCGATCCTGGCGTATGCGTTGTACTACCCGGCCGTGGAGTTGCTGAGCACGATCGCGATTGCGCTGGTGATCTGGATCGGCGGCGAAGGGGTGCTGCGCGGGACGGTTTCGGTTGGGGTGCTGGTCGCCTTTATCCAGTATTCGCAGCGGTTTTTCCGGCCCATCCAGGACCTGAGCGAGAAGTACAACATCCTGCAGGCGGCGATGGCAGCAAGCGAGCGGGTGTTTAAGCTGCTCGATACGGCACCCGGGATCGTGTCGCCGGCGTCGCCCGTCGCCCCCGTCGCTTCCCTGTCCGGATCGATCGAGTTTCGCGATGTGTGGTTTTCCTATGCCCAGCTGACACCGGAACAGGCAGGCAGGCACCCATCCGAGCTGCGGGAGGTGGAATGGGTGGTGCGCGGCGTTTCGTTCCGGATTGGGCCGGGAGAAACGGCGGCGATTGTGGGGCACACGGGCGCGGGCAAGACCACCATCATCAGCCTGATGATGCGCTTTTACGATGCCCAGCATGGCGCGGTGCTGATCGATGGAGTGGACGTGCGCTCACAGGATTTGCATGCGCTGCGGTCGCGTTTTGGCGTGGTGCTGCAGGATCCTTTCCTGTTTTCGGGCACGATCGAGGCCAATATCCGGATGGGCTCGGCGATCGGTCCGGAGCGGGTGAGGGCGGCGGCGGAAGAGGTGAACCTGCTGGACTTTATCGAAGGGCAGCCGGCGGGCTTCCAGGAACTGCTGCGGGAACGGGGAGCGGGGCTTTCCACGGGGCAAAAGCAGTTGATCAACTTCGCTCGGGCACTGGCGCATGATCCGGCGATCCTGATCCTGGACGAGGCGACCTCATCGGTCGACACGGATACGGAGTTGCGGGTGCGCTCGGCGCTGGAGCGCATGGTGAGCGGGCGGACCAGCGTGCTGATCGCGCACCGGCTTTCGACGGTGCAAAGGGCCGATACGATCCTGGTGATGCACAAGGGGCAGCTACGGGAGCAAGGGCCGCACCAGCAGCTGCTGCTGGAGCGCGGGCTGTACTGGAAGCTGTACCAGCTCCAGTATCGCGACCAGGAGACCGGGGTACCGGGAGAGGCATTTGCGCCGGCGCTGGGCTTTGCGCAGACGGGCGCGCTGGCGCTCGGCACGGACTGAACCCGGGTGCGGACGCGGATCTTTCTGTCGGCCGGGGAGGCCAGTGGTGAAGGGTACGGGGTGCGGTTGATGGCAGCGCTCGGGGGCTTGTTGCCGGAGGTGGAGTTTGTCGGACTGGGCGGCCGGCGCATGGAGGCGGCGGGGCTTCGCCGGATCGCCAGGGCCGAAGACGTGGCGGTGATGGGCATTACGGAGATTGTGCGGCACATTCCCCGGATCTATGGCGAATACCGGAAGCTGCGGCGGGCCTTGGCAAGCGAAAAGCCGGACGTGCTGGTGCTGATTGATTTTCCGGACGTGAACCTCGGGCTAGCCCGGCGGGCACGGCGGCTCGGCATTCCGGTAATTTTCTTTGTGAGTCCGCAGGTTTGGGCCTGGAAAGGGTACCGGCTGCGCCGGATTCGACGGGATGTCGACCGGATG
>CAXTYP010000218.1:0-4991 GCA_964248435.1 uncultured Acidobacteriaceae bacterium
CAATCGTGCCTACATTGACGTGCGGCTTGCTCCGGTCAAACTTTTCCTTGCCCATACCGTGTTTCGTCTCCTCTGAACTTTAAAGACTATTGCCCTTGCGATTGGGCCTCAGTAGTACGCGTAAACCTTGAAAAAGCGGGACCGCAGCTCGGGCGCAACCTTTTCCACCTGGTGGAGGTATTGCTCGCGTACGTGACCGCGGTCCGAGTCGCCCAGCGCGGCGTAGGCGGCAGCCGTTTGGGGACCAAGAAGCCCGCTGGCCAGAATCGCCTCAAACTGGCGGGCCCGCAGGCGAGCCCGGGTAAGCCGCTCCAGAAAACCGGCGATGCGAGCCGGCGCAAAAGCCTGGTCGAGCGAACTACGGACGGCGGCAAAGGTCGCTTGGTCCTGAATCGGAAGTACAGCCTGCTCAAACATGCTTTGCCTTGACACCCCTGGTGCGAAACGGAACGAAATTGGAGCGGGAGACGGGAATCGAACCCGCGACCAACAGCTTGGAAGGCTGTGACTCTACCACTGAGTTACTCCCGCGCTTGCAGAGCCGATTTGAAGCCCCGCTGCACCCTTGCCGCCAGCCGACACCGGTGCTTGAAGAAAATGGAGCTGATGATCGGGATTGAACCGACGACCTCTCCCTTACCAAGGGAGTGCTCTACCGACTGAGCTACATCAGCCTGCCCGGAGCGCCTCACGGCGGACCGCTTCCAACCTGCTGCCTGCGCCCTCCCAAAAGGATACGCAAGGCAAAGCTGCCCAGCAAAACAAGAACCACGACCCTGACTTTGCCTTCGTCCATGGTAGCCCAAGCAAGGGCTGCCAGGCAGATCAAAATCGCAACGGATACCACCGCCCGGTGGGTCCCCGCTAGCCGCATAGTGCTTTAAACTTTTCAAGCTTTGTGGTGCACAGGGGAGGATTTGAACCTCCGTAGCTCCTAGGAGCGGCAGATTTACAGTCTGCTGCCATTAACCACTCGGCCACCTGTGCCCTTTTCAAAACACTGTTGAACACTGCTTCCCTACTCGCGCACCAGCCGCCGGGCGCATGCGCCGACGCTTGGAAGCTACATGGCTCTGGAGGATGTGTGGAGCTGGCGAAGGGACTTGAACCCCCGACCGCCTGATTACAAATCAGGAGCTCTACCAACTGAGCTACGCCAGCCCGCGCGGGCGTGAAAAGCTGCGTACCGAAAATGAGGCTAGCACAGCAGGAGCAGGAGGGCAATGCGAGCCGGCAGCGGACGGCTTGCCGGTGCGACTTGCCGGGGCGGCGAGGCAGGTCACCGGGAACGCGCCTGCCCGCCGGGGCTGGCGTTAAGCCGCATGCTACCGTGTCGGACAGGGGGCGCGCTTGGCCGACGAGTCATCGAAAGAAATTGAGTATCGCGGCCACATCCTGCCGCTCGATGGTTTGCGGGGGGCTGGCATGTTGTCCGTGCTGCTGTTTCACGCCTTTTACGATTCGCGGTATGTCCCGGTTCCGGGCTCGTTTCAGGCCTTTTTTATCCGGTTCACCTCGCTGGGGGCAGCCGGCATGACGATGTTTTTCTCGTTATCGGGCTTTTTGATTACGGGCATCCTGCTTGATTCGGTGGATCGGCCGCACTACTGGAAGAACTTCTACGTTCGCCGTGCGCTGCGCATCCTGCCGGCTTACCTGCTGATGCTGGCGGTGCTTCGCCTGGGGCATTTCGTTTCCTGGCGATTTGTGCTGGCGTGCCTGTTGTACATCGGCAATATGGCACGGCTGGTGGGTGCGCGCTCGCAGGAATACGGCGTGATGTGGACGCTTGCGGTCGAAGAGCAGTTTTACCTGATCTGGCCTGTGTTTGTACGCTACCTGAGCCGGCGAACCCTGCTCTGGCTGGCAGTTGCAGGCGTGGTGCTGACGCCGTTTTTCCGGCTTGCGCTCGCGTCGGTGGGCATTGAAACATTTCTGAACACGCCGTCAAACGTCGACTGCATCGTGTCCGGGGCGCTGTTGGCGATTTTGCTGCGGAATGGAACGATCCGGCGGGATAACATCCGCAAGGTTTACCGGCGGCTTGCCCTGGTCAGCGCGATCGCCCTCCTCCCGGTGCTGTTGACCGCCCTGCACGGCTTCAGCGGACGGACGGCCACCGTGCTAATGGCCGCCTTTAAGCAGCCGCCGGTGCTTGGGCTGTTTGCCGCTTATGCTTTGTGGGCTGTCGCGAAACACACCCGCATGGGCCCGCCGCCCAGCCGCACGCTGCGATTCTTCGTGTTTTTCGGCGATATCAGCTACGGGTTGTACCTGGCGCATCAGCTGGTGTTTCGGCTGTACGACAGGTATGTCGCCGGGACGGCGCTTGGGGGATTCAACCAGCACTTCGGCCTGCTGATCGTGCGCTGCCTGCTGACCAGCGTCATTGCGACGGGCATCGCTTACGTGTCACGCCGGTATTTTGAAGACCGCTTTTTGGCGCAGAAAAACAGGCTGGCGCCTTACAAGGGCGATCCTCTCAAGGCAAACGTGCCGGAGCCCGGCGTGGCGCCGGGAACGGAAACGCAGTGAAACCGACTGTGGGGCATGGTTAAGGCTGTGGTCGTCAACCCATCGCAAAGACCCGCATACAACGATTGGACGCCGCGAATGGCGGCCGGTCGCGTGCGCGGTTCTATGCTGATTCCATGACAATCCCCAGACAAGCGCGCATCCCGTTGTTTGTGCTCGGCCTGCTGCTGGCGCTTGGCGCTTCCCTGTTGTGGTGGCATCAATCGACGCCGCCGCTGGTCGCGCGGCTGCTGCCGGAGTCGCAGGCCATCCTGTACTGCAATCTGAGCCCCCTGCGCGCGGCGACCCACTTTGGTCGCAAGCCAGTGCCGC
The DNA here is from genome assembly GCA_964248435.1 of uncultured Acidobacteriaceae bacterium. GTDB lineage: Bacteria > Acidobacteriota > Terriglobia > Terriglobales > Acidobacteriaceae > EB88. The sequence continues at coordinate 2,848 of CAXTYP010000218.1, forward strand.
ATGCGGCGGACTACCAGCGCTTTATCGATGCAACCGGGATCGATGTTGAGCGCGACCTGAACGAGGCGGCATTTGCGTTGCTCCACCTGCCGGATGTTACGGGGCCAAACGCGGGGTTGGCATTTTCAGAGGTGTTTGCGGGGCGGTTCGATGAAGGCCGGCTCGTGCGCTACCTGGCCGGCATTGCCCCATCCACCGAGTTGTATGCGGGACGGACCGTATTTGCGATTCCGAGTGAAGGGCGCACGGTGCGGGTGGCGGTGCTTGGGCACGGGATGGTCGCGGTGAGCAATACGCCGACCCCGGAGCAGATCCACTCCATGCTGGACCGTGCGCGGAGTGCTCCGTGGCTCCGGACGAGCGGGCCAACGTTGTTGAACGACCACTACCGCGACCTGCCGGCATTGTCGCTGGCATGGGGTCTGGGCGAGGTGGGACTGCCGTTTGACGATCACGGCGTGCTGCGTGTCTTTGGACTGTCGCTGCCGTTCCGGCTGGACGCGACGTTTGTGGCTTCGCTGCGATGGACCGGTGCGCTGCGCTTGCGGCTGGAAGAGATTGCGCCGAGTGAGGCAGCGGCCAGTGCCTCGGCGGGCAGCCTGCGGGGTCTCATCACGATCGGGCGAATCGCGGAAAACAACCTGCCGGGAGCCCTTGCAAATCCTGACCTGCAGGCGCTGCTGAACAATGCGTCCGTTTCACACGGGGGAAACCGCGCCGTGCTACAGACCAGCCTGCCGGAAGGTCTGCTGCAAGCCTGGCTGCGGAGCGCAGCCAAGCCTTGACGAAGGCTGCCTGCCCGGCCCTTACTGCCCGCGGACCGGGTTTGTGCTTTCCGTGGTGGAAGCCATCTGCTGCTCCATCGTCTGTTTAAGGTACTTGTGTGGGTTCACAGGAGTGTTGTTGACGCGGACCTCGTAATGAAGATGCGGTCCCGTGCTGCGGCCAGCGGAACCAACGTAGCCGACGACCTGGCCCTGCTTGACGATCTGGCCGGTGATTACGGCAAAGCCGGAAAGATGCCCGTAGATCGTGGTGATGCCGCTGCCATGGTCGATCACCATTTCGCGGCCATAGCCGCTGGCCGGGCCCGCCTTGGCGATGACGCCATCCGCCGGCGCATGAACGGGTGTGCCGTACGAGGCAGCGATATCAAGACCGGCATGGAAGGCTCCTTCTCCATTGAAGGGGTCCAGCCGCTCGCCGAAAGAGCTGGTCACGCGACCCAGCACAGGCCAAAGTGAAGGGGCAGCGTTGCCGTCGAGAACCGCGTCAGCATTGGTCGCAAACGGGTGGGGCTGGTAGTTGAACTGTGGTTCAAGATGCCCGGTGACCGCGGCCGTGCGCAGTTCGGCGAACTGGTCAAGCGAGGTGGCATACGCCTGCTGGCTGAACCCCGTGGAGCCATCCGGCGAGCTGTCGGCCAGCACGGGCGTGCCCGCGGTGGCAGCCGCCTTGGAGGGATGCGCGTGGAAGCCGTACAAAGCGGAAACCTGGCTGGCGAGTGAGCCGAGCGAGGCGGCCTGCACGTCCTTCTGATGCGCCTGCTGTTCGAGCTTGGCGTAGTCCTTCCTGAGGGCTTCGCGCTGCGAACGGATCTGGTTGAAGCTGGCGGTTTTGACCAGCATGCGGCTGTATGAGCCGGCCATGCCAGCGATGGTGAACGCGCCGACCAGCGCCGCCGCGACGAAGATGTAGGCGTAATGCAAGGGGATGGGGACCTTGCGAAGGCGGCCATCGGACTCGCGCGCGACAAAGATGATGTAGAAACGCTTGTTCACAAACCCTCTAGGTTCCCGCTTCCTTGCCTGCTGCGTCCGGAAAGCCGAAAGGGACACATACCGCAATGACGGGATCGCAACTGCTTTAACGCTACACGCCGGTGAAGGCCGGGTCAACGCGCAGAAGCCCATTTTTTGGGGCGTTTCGTTACCTTGGAGTAGCTTTTTGGCGCTGGATTGGCTTGCTTTAGGGGGTGTATTTGAATGGTTCAGGGGCGCTTCTGCGTAAGCTTGGGTATGGCTGGGCCACCATCGCGGAAACCCTCGCCGCCTGGCGAGCGCGCGCTGATCGCGTCGATCATAGGGCGGGGGCTGCCGCGCGGGCGCGGGGTGCGCGTGGGCATTGGCGACGATTGCGCGGTG
>CAXTYP010000219.1:0-4965 GCA_964248435.1 uncultured Acidobacteriaceae bacterium
CGCCAGGATGTCAGATACGGAGCTTCCGTGTATTCGCTTTCGAACGCGACGGTGGATCCGGGCTCAGCGTCAAGTGCTTCGGCGATGCGAACGCGCTCGGACGCGAACACCGCGAACTCGGGGACAGCGGCGAAATCGGAGACATTCTTATCGTCCAACTGGTACTCGCGCCCGTCAGCACCAAGGGTCCAGCTATGGAGCTGTCGCACCTTGCTTCCGGCGTCGTAGTACAAGCGATGCATTGCGTAGCCGCGCCCTGAAGCCGTAAGAATCCTGATGACCTCACGCCGGTGAACCAGGGCATGACCTTGCGGGTCTACGCTGATGTCGGTTTCGTCCAGCAGCACGGCCGCGGCATCATTGGGCCGGAGCGGAGGCATGGACGTTTGTGCGGCCGCGCTTACCCAGTCCGGCACATGCGCCGGCTTGCTCGCCCCGGCACTTGCCGCGACAACCAGCATCATGACGGCAAGCAGGCATCCCAGGCTCTGGTTCAACCGGTTTTTTTGATCTGCCGTGGTGGCGCTCGGTTTACTTTGCAGAAGCACCGGTTGTCTCCCCTGGAGCAGGCGTCGCGGCAAGAGTGAACAGCACCGGGTCTTGGTCCGCGGAGTGCAGGTTGCCGAAGAACTCCCGCAGCTTCGGGTAGTCGGAAACTGGCAGCAGGACACCGTTCATCGCCACGGTTCGTGTCATCTGCACTGTGTCGTTCTTGTTGATCACATGCAAGGTATACGCCAGCTGATTCAATGCGGCGGCCTTGTTCTCCGGCGGGACGGCTTCCAATCGAACTCCCGGTGGAAGGTGCAGTACAACGATGTCAGTCGCCGCATAGGGGAACTGAAAGTACACTCCGTTTTTTCGCGTTGGCGCAGTGAACGCAGCCTCTTCGTCTTCTCGGAGGGGAGCTGCAGCCACAAGGAGCCGGTGCCCGCTGACCGTTCCAAAAGGCCCGTTCACGCCAAGGGTTACCAGAAGCGGCTTTTCTCCGTCGTCCAGGTTCTTGATTTCAATGACATGGAGTTTCATGCCGCCGGGCAGCATCCGTTGCGCTTCTTCTTCAAAACGCTGCCTTGTGTCCGCGACGGCTTCCCCGGTTTCGCGTTGCCGCAGCAGCATGGCCCTTTGCCCGGAAAAGGTCAGGGTCAGCGTGCCGTGTGCCTCGCCGGTGTCGGTCAGTGACAGGACGGCCACCCTTTGCAGCACGGTGTCCTTGTAGTTCAGCGGAGCCGCTGCGGCGATGGCCGTGCCCCCTTCTGTCTGCCGGACGCCCTGGGCCCAGCTATGAGGCCATGCGAGTTGGCCGAACGGGCAAAAGCGAGCTCCAGGGTCGAGGAAGATCTCCTTCCCGTCAAGGCTGGCAATCACGATCAGGTCGTCCAGCTGCGACGTGTCGATATAGTTCGGCTCAAACAGGTTGCGATCGCGATTGGTGACGCGCATGCCATAAGCCTTGATCCCGGCCACCCGCAACATGGCCAGGTAGGTGAGCGCGATTTCATCGCTTGAACCACGCTGCCGCACCCAAATGTCCTCCGCCGTTTTGACCGCTTTCAACCCTTGTGCCGTGTCCTCTTCCCGGCTGCGCTCGCGGGTAAAGTTGGTGTTTTCGATCTTCATGGCGGCGAGGTAAAGTTTGCGCGCCTGCTCGGTCGCGGTGCTGCTGCCCGCCAGCAGCGCCGGCACATCCGATTTCAGCTTTGGTCCCGGGGAAGCGAAGCTGTTCATGTCCTTGCTGAGATACTTGCCCTCCTGCGTCCAGTAGCTCCCGGAATCCAGCTGCGCCGCGTAGTAGAACAGCATGCGGTAACTGAGCGAGTGAATTGGCGGCAGCGCATCCTCATCCGGCAAAGCGGGCACATTGGCGACGGTGAGTTCGTAGTAAGGATGGCCGACATGATTGTCACCCTCAACCTTCGCGTTTTTGGGCAGAAGACTGGTGTAGAACAAGCCCTGGCTGGTTTGCCCATGATCGATCACTACAAAATGCGAACCGGTCGTGTTAAACGGCCGGAAAATGTAATGAGAATGCAGCACCGAAACTTCATGCTGCAGGTACCATTGGGCCGGCAGCAACAGCCCGTCAGCATAAGCCAGGCGATAACGGTATTCCAGGATCGAGCCGACCTGTACATCGGGCATGCTGAAAACCGTGGCGCTGTAGGTTTCGCCCCGTCGCTTGAACGTTTTAACAAACGGCTTGCCCGTAAACGGAAGCACGGTTCCGTCCGGGTGAATGGTGCGGCCCTCCACAGCCTGGATCGAGAAGTGCCGGTTGCCCCCGCCCACCTGTACATCCGAGTAGCGTTCCACCCCGGCCTGCGTCAGCACCTTGAGCCGCACATTGAAGATGTGATCGTTTCTTTGATCGTTGTCGTCTTCGTCATACGACAGGTACACCGCGTTCGCACCCGGGTCATCTGGCGGCGCGCCCATGCGCAACTCTTCAGGGGTGGGAGGCACCCAGGCGCCTGCCCATGCCGGCACCAGGGAGCAGCTCCAGACTGCCATCAGGACCAGAATGCAGAAACGAGATACCGGGTTCCCTCCGTGCATTGCTTACACCCTCGCGACGTTGCTCTATAGGTACCAGAGAACCCGCGCGCCAACAATCAATCTTTGGTGCTCTTCACCGAATTGAGCGAAGCGCGTTCCATTTTGGAACTCAGCGGCGCAGCAGCAGGGGACGTGGGCGTTGCCGGGCTCCTGACAGGACCCGGCATCCTTGCTGTCGGATCAGCTCCAGCCGACATCCAACTATCTGCCGGCAGCCTTGCCGGCAAGGAGAACACACCATGGCATCGAAACAGTTCCGCTGCGCAAACGTCGGATACGGGGAATGTTCCTGGCATCTGGAGGGCAACTCGGAAGCGGAGATGCTGCCGCAGATCGAGGATCACGCCCTCAAGGTGCATCACCTGGAGTTGAAGGACGAAGCCATCCAGCACGTGAAGGAAGCCATTCGCGACGTTGCCTGACCATGGTTCCCACGACAGTCGCAAGCGGTTGTTACACTTAGCTCATGCTCGATGAGGAACAGTTTCGCCGCCATGCTGACCATGCCGTTGAGTCGCTCAAGCAGGCCCTGATTGCGCTTGAAGCCGACGGCGGCTTCGAGGTGGAAGAAAACAACGGCGTCTTGAACGTGGTGTTCGAGGAACCGGCGGGCAAGTTCGTCGTGACGCCCAACACCCCGGTCCGGCAGATCTGGATTTCGGCGCTTTCCACCTCGTTCAAGCTGGACTGGGACGAGGCGGCGGCGGAGTTCATGCTGCGCAAAACCGGCGAAAATCTCCAACCGTTGATGGCTCGGCTGATCCAGCAATTCCAGGGAAGCTAGCGTCGCGTGAGTACCCCCGCGCGCCCCAGGCTTTCTGTCGCCATCGTCGCCAAAAATGAGGAAGGGAATCTGCGGCGTATTCTGCCGGGCGTGGCTGCCCTTGCTGATGAGATCGTGCTGGTCGACTCCGGCTCGAGCGATGGAACGGTCGCGCTGGCCGAAAGCTTTGGGGCGCGAGTGGTGCATCAGCAGTGGCCGGGCTACGGAGCCCAGGTCAACAATGCCCTCCGCGCCTGCAAGGGCGAGTGGATCTTTTCCCTCGACGCCGATGAAGCATTTACCCCTGAACTCGCGGCTGAAATTCGGCAACTACTGGTGGGGGCTCCGAACTTTGAAGCATACTGGGTGCCGCGCCGCAACTACTTTCTAGGTCGAGCCATGCGCCACGGCGGATTTTATCCTGACCGTAAGCTGCGCTTATTTCGGAATCGGCGGGCCTGGGCTCGCGAAGATACTGAACCGCACGCCACCCCGAAGTTCGACGGTCCGACCGGTCGGCTTAAGGGCGACCTCCTTCATTACGCCTACCCTACCCTCGCGCTTTATCTCGAACACATGAATCGCTATAGCTCGGTCAGCGTGCCCCTTGTTCTTCAACGCGGCAAGCAGAGCCGCTCGCTTCCAGCGTTGGTGTGGAACACGCTCGTGAACCCGGCTGCGACCTTTACCTACAACTACATCCTGCGCGGCGGCTTTCTGGACGGCCGCGAAGGCTTTCTGCTGCACCTTTACCACTCCTGCTACGTGAGCTGGAAGTACGCCAAGGCCTGGGAAGCGGCCTGCTTGAACGACGCAAACTTAGGTGCTGAGCCCCGGGCGATGTAGTCTCATGGGCAAGATGCCACGTGCTGCCACTCGACTCGCCCTGCTCCTGACCACTGCGGCCACCCTGGCCGTGAACCCTGCACCCGCGCAGACACCCGATCAGCACTTCGACGGCTTCCTGCCGCTCACCTGGCAGGCGCAGGCCGGCAAACTCCTGCTGACGGTGCCCGCGGCGATGCTTCGGCCGGGGCAGCAGTTCCTGCTGCTCGATACTCTTCGCGAGGGCGTGGGGGCCAACGACCTCGCGCTTGATCGAGGGCAACTCGGCCACACCCGCCTTGTGGAGTGGTACCGCTCCGGCTCGCGACTGCTGCTGATCGCGCCCAATTTTGAATACCGGTCCTCGTCTCCAAACGCGGAGGAGCGCGCCTCGGTCGCCGATTCGTTCGCGCGCTCGGTCTTGTGGGGGTTCAAGATCGAGACCACGGCTCCGGATGGCGCACTTACGATCGACGCGACGGACTTCTTTCTGCACGATATTCACGGTGTCGCCGACCGGCTTGGGGCCGCAAAGCAGGGCTCCTACAAGCTCGATGCGCAGCGGTCCGCGATCGAAGCCGAAAGCCTGAAGGCCTTTCCCCGAAACACGGAAGTCGAGTCGCTGCTGACATTTTCAGACGAGGGCGCCGCGCCGGCCAAGCTGATCGGCACGGTCACGCCCGACCCTCAGCACGTCACAGTGGTCGAGCACTTTTCCTTGATCGCACTGCCGCCTCCCGGCTATCAACCCCGCGCGTTCGACCCGCGGGCCGGCTACTTCGACCTGAGCTACCGCGACTACTCCGCCCCGCTCGGAACGC
>CAXTYP010000220.1:0-4935 GCA_964248435.1 uncultured Acidobacteriaceae bacterium
CGGGTGTTTCCTCGTCGTCGCCCTTGGCGTCGCGGTCCGTGGCCGAGGGCTCGGCCCCGCGCAGGGCTGCGGAAGCGACGGCGCGTTCGGTGGCCGCAGGGCTTCCAGGCTGATTTCCGGACTGGTGTCCAGGCTGATTTCCCGTTTGGGCTATCGCGGGGGAAGCCGGCTCGCCCCGGTCACCGCGGCGGGGTTCTCCACGGCGGCCCTCACGACGACCACGCTTTTCTTCAGCAGGGGCTGCGGCGAGCTGCTCTTCGGACGCTTGGCGGTCTGGACTGCGCTCTGGACTGCGGTCACCCGTGCGGCGCGGGCTGCTGCCCGGTGTGGAGGTTTCGTACTCGTCCGAGTCTTCGCTGTCTTCCAGGAAGTCCGTGACGTAGAGAAAAGCGTCGCGCTCGAGCCCAACATCGACAAAGGAGCTTTGCATGCCCGGCAGCACGCGGGTGACGCGGCCCTTGTAGATGGAACCGGCCAGGGTGTATTCGTTTTCGCGCTCGTAGTAGATCTCGGCTAGCTGGTCGTCCTCAATGATCGCAAGGCGTGTTTCATGCGGAGTGGTGGAGATACAGATTTCTTTTGCCATGGTGCCCTCGGGCGAGGGGACTGGAGCAGACCGCGCGGCGGGCGGAACGAGGAGGTTCTGGAGGGGGAAAGCTGTTCAGCAGGGTATGGTTCACCACGAGGCCGGCCACCCCGCCAAGGGCAGGGGGAACCTCCGCTGCCGGCCATGGCCGCGGATGGATGGGCGGTGGGGTGAGAACTGCGAAGAGACTTCGATTCCAAAGGGGGCGTAGGAGGATGGTGACCGCTTCGACCTGCCGAAATGGTGCGGGTGGGGCCGTTTCCCATCCTGTTTTGCTCATTCCCGCGTCCTGCCCGGCCGGGAGCTGTTCGGAGTCCGCCTGGCCGGTTCTTACATCGTCAAAAACTGCGCACCTTGCGGTGCGGAAAGCGATTCGCGCAACAACTGCCGGCGGCTGGGGTCATGGAAAGCCGCGCAAGTTTGCCTTGTCTCAATTGACAAAGCGGTTCATACGAACGTTCATGACCATGCCGAGCGCCAGAAACGTGAACAAGACCGATGATCCGCCGTAGCTCATCAATGGAAGCGGGATGCCTGTAACCGGCATAAAGCCGATGACCATGCCGACGTTGACAGCGATCTGGAAGATCAGCACCGCGACCACACCCATCACCAGCAAGGTTCCGGAGATATCAGCTGCGGTTTGAGCGTTTTGAATCAAACGCATCAATATGAGAAAGTATAGCAGCAGCACGGCGACCGCGCCGAGAAACCCATGCTCCTCCGCCCAGGCGGCAAAGATAAAGTCCGTATAGGGGATGGGGAGAAAGTCGCCCTGCGTTTGGGTTCCCTTGGCGACGCCGCGGCCCAGGATGCCGCCGTCGCCGACCGCGATCAGCGATTGGCGGATTTGGTAGCCGGAGCCGCGCGGGTCGTTGTCAGGATTGATAAAGCTGGTGAGCCGGGCCTTTTGGTAGGGCTTGAGCACTTTGCCGCTGGACCAGATGCCGCCGACCAGCGTGAGCCCAACAACGGCCAGCAGCGTCGCTTTTTTCCACGAGATGCCACCCAGAAACAAGCCAACCAGCAGCACCGGGGAGTAGGTCAGCGCGGTGCCGAGGTCCGGCTGTTTGAGCACCAGCAGCATGGGCACGGCGACCAGCGCGATGCCTTTACCGATGTCGGTCCAGGTCATGGGCTTGCCGACCCGCCGGGCAAAGTAGCGGGCGACCGCGATGATCAACACGATCTTGACCCATTCCGATGGCTGGAAATGGATACCGCCCGGCAGCTTGATCCAGCGGCGCGCTCCCAGCACCTTGGAACCGACAGCGAGCACGGCGACGAGCGAAACGAGGCAAAACCCGTAAATCCACGGAATGGCGTCGATCAGCGCGTGATAATCGACGCGGCTAACGGCAAACATCACCACGAAGCCGCCGGCCAGCCAGAGCATCTGGGTTTTCTCAAAACCGACGAACTTGGTGTGCATGGTGGCCGAGTAGATTTCGAGCACCGAAAGTACGGACAAAATAAGAATGTAGCCGAGCAGCGTCCAGTCAAAATCGCGGAAGGAAAACAGGCGGCTTTTCATCATGGCTTAGCCTCCCCCGGAGGCAGGGCGCTGGCCAGGGTTGCGGCGGGGCCATGCTTTGCATGAGCCGGGCCGACCGGTACCCAGAAGTGTCCGCCCGTGACGCTCGCCGTGGGGGAAGCGGCGGGCTTGTTGGGCGAAGGGGCCTGCGCATAAGCCGGAGCGTTTGGATTGTGGACGGCCGGCTTCGCGGCAATGTCCCCGGCACCCGGGGCAGACCACATGGCGCCAACCTCAACCGCGGGCGCGGGCGGGGCCGGCGCTTGGAGGTTATGTTCCAAACGCCGCTGCTTGTCCACAAAGGTCTCGATCACCTGCACGGCCAGGTGGGCCGAGCCCGCGCCCCAGCCACCGTGCTCCCATAGCACTACCACCACGATGTCCGGGTTGCGGCGCGGCGCGACGCCGACAAACCACGCGTTGGCACGGCCGTTCTTGTCCTTGGAAACGCTTTTCGCGCCGAACGAGTGGTTCAGCACCTGCGCCGTGCCGGTTTTGCCGGCGAAGTCGATACCGTCAAGGTGGGAGGCAAAGGCCGTGCCGCCAGTTGTTGTGGTCGCGGCCATGCCGTCGGTGATGGTCTGCCAGGCGACCGGGTCAATGTGGACCTGCGTTGCGCCCGAGCCGGGAAAGGTTTCGAGCATGGCCTGCTGGTACTGCGCCGGCAGCTCATCCGGAAAGACCACGTGGGGCCGCTGGAGGTCGCCGCCGGACGCAATGCCGCCGATGGCACGCGCCAGCTGGATCGGCGTCAAAGCCACCGCGCCCTGCCCAATGCCGACCGAGATGGTTTCGCCCGCGTACCACTTTTCGTGGTAGTTGCGCATCTTCCATTCCTCGCTGGGCATGATGCCGGAAGCTTCGTTGGGCAGGTCGATGCCAGTCTTCCGTCCAATGCCCAGCCGGTGCGCCCAGTCGGCGATTTTTTCAATGCCGAGCCGCTGCGCCAGTGTGTAGTAGTACGTGTCGCAGGAGAGCGGGATCGCGTTGTGGATGTCCACGTTGCCGTGGTGGGCGTCGCAGGCGAAAAAGTGCCCGTAAAAGCTCGCGCCACCCTGGCAGTTCACCTTGAGCGTTTGCGCGACATTTTCTTCCAGTCCGGCCACCGACATGATGACCTTAAATGTCGAGCCCGGGGCCAGCTGGGCCTGGATGGCCTTGTTCAGCAGCGGGTGGTCGGGGTCGGTCACGAGCTTGCTCCAGTCATCGCGGCCGATCTTGACTGCAAAGCGATTGGGGTCGAAAACCGGCCGCGACACCATGGCCAGTACGTCGCCGGTGTGCGGGTCCATGGCGATCATCGCGCCGTTGCGGTCGCCCATCGCATTTTCCGCCGCACGCTGCAGGTCCAGGTCGATCGTCAGCTTCAGGTCCTTGCCCGGCACGGCGGGCTCATTGCCCAGCACGCCGACTTCGCGTCCGTGCGAGTCCACCAGCACGTCGTGCGAGCCGTCAGTGCCCCGCAGAATCTGGTCATAGGTTTCTTCCACGCCGGAGCGGCCCACCACGTCGCCCGGCTCGTAGTACGCGTACTGCGCTTGTTGCAGCATGTCTTCGCTGACTTCGCCGACATAGCCGATCAGGTGCGCGGCAAAGCCGTCGCGCGGGTACAAGCGGCGCTGCTCGTTGATCAGTTCCAGCACCGGCAGCTCCTCCCGGTGCGCTTCGATGAACTCCTGCTCATCCGGCGTGATGTCCTGCTTCAGCGGGATCGGCTGGTACTTGGACGAGATACCGTATTTATGGATCGCCGCCTGGATCTGGTCCGGCGACATATTGAGCCCGCGGGCGATCAACGGGAGGTCGGCCCCGAGATCGCGCCCCTGCTCATGCACCAGGAAGCACGTCACGGAAGGATAGTTGTCGACAATCAGCCGCCCGTCGCGGTCGAGCAAGCGTCCGCGGGGAGCCAGCACCGGCACCTTGCGGACCCGGTTCGCCTCCGCCAGCGCGCGGTAGTTATCCTTGCCGACGACCTGGAGCCGCCACAGCCCGGCGACCAGCACCAGCAGGATTGCGGCCACGATATATTGCACCGTTGACAGCTTGGCGACGGGGATTTCAGGTTTCACGTTCAGCATCGGTTGAGCTCCAGGGCAGACCGTTGGGAGGCCGCGTCAACCCTTATGTCCTCTTTCAAGATAGACGGACGCAGCTTGCGAATGCATCGATACTCTCGCCTGTTCGGTGTCAGCCGCGAACTTCTCATCGGTCCGGATTGCCTCTCGCGAGATCAAGCAGCGCAAACAGCATGACGCCGGCGACAGCGTTCACGGCCGCTCGCAGCAGCTCGTGGATCCAGCTCCAACCCAGCGATTGCGCGAGCAGGTGCTCAACAACCACCCAGTACAACCCACTGTGCAGCAGCGACAGCGCAAAGGTGAAAAGGAGCCGGGCTGCATGGTTGTCAGTATCGATGAGGTTGCCGAGCTGCCCGGCGATATAACCCACCACTGTGTTGCTGAGGCCGGAAACGCCCAGGGGCTCGCGGGTCATCGCGTCCTGGAGGATGCCGATGGCAGCACCGGCACAAAGGCCGACCACCGGGCTGCGCTTGGCAATGCCGAAGTAGATCACGAGCAGCAGGGGGAGGTCGAGCAAGCCTGCCGGCGGAAAGTGCACCGGCAGGAACGAGTTGATGCCGATGGCCAACAGGGGTGTCACGAGCACCAGCCAAAATGGCAGGGTCGGGGCTTCGGTTTCGCGGCGAGAAGCTGCCAGCAGGGCCATGGTTTACGGGTGCTCCTGCGGCGGGGGTGAAGCCTGGGGCGCGGGGGCGGCTACGGGCGGGCGGCTGCCGTCGTCGGGAACGACC
>CAXTYP010000221.1:0-4925 GCA_964248435.1 uncultured Acidobacteriaceae bacterium
TAGAGGATCCGCGTTTTTTTCTCCAAACGCGGCCGCATGCGTTCCGAAAGGGGAATTCCAGGCTTGGCGGCTTCTTCGGACAGATCAAGGACCGTGTCCACGACCTCCTCGCTGCCGCCGGTGAAGCGCACCCAGAGCCGCTGGCCGGCACGGCCCACGCCAACCGCTTCCGCGCCGGTGCACAACGCCTGCTCGCCCAGGTGCTGGGCAGCCGCGAGTCGGCTGACAGGGTGTGCCGGCGAGGTACTCCTTGTTGACAAGGTGGCCCGCGAAGCATCAAGCGCGAGCTGACGCAGGAGATGTGCACGCGTGACCAGGCAGCACTCTACGCGCTGCCCCGTGACCTGTTCCATCATCTGCGCCAGGCCTCGATCCACGCGATCGGCAAAGCCGAGCATGATGCGGTCGGCTGTCGCATGAACGGCTGCTGCTTCGCAGGCGCGAGACAAGGAAAGCGGGAGCCGCAGCTCCGGAGCAAGCGCCACGGGCGGAAGGGCGTAGAAGGCACAGCCGTTTTCAGCCGCGCGCGCAGAGGCAACCTGTTCAACCGTCGCGAAACCGAGCTCGATGATCACGGGACCGATAGGACGGTCACTGTCCTCGCTATATTCAAGTGCGAACTGGAGTTCAGGCTCGGAGATTTGCTCGCGTTGAAGAAGAATCAGCCGGAACGGCATACGAGGCAGGCGCGGCATGGTAAAGCGCCGGCCGGGTCCAGCCGTTCCGAGCATGGTCTCCAATGTTTCCTCGAAACACAACGGGCTGCATACCCAGCGGTCGCGAAGAAAGATGCCGTCGCGCCGAAGCCGGCGATGGGCGATGGTGAAACGGCGGCAGCTCGGCCCGGCGCACAACAGGGTTCGCAGCCCGAAGTGGCCGCCTGCCCATTGGCCCAGTTTCCGTTTGAGGCTTCTCGGGAATGAAGGGGCCTGCATGGTTACATCACCATCGGTTGTAGGACTTCCGTGACACGCACGCCGTAGTTGCCGTCCACGATCACGGCTTCGCCGCGGGCGATGACCCGTCCATCCAGGATGAGTTCCACCGGCTCGTCAACTTCGCGGTCGAGCTCGACCACTGAACCGCTTGCCAGGTCCATGACGTCGCGAAGCGAAAGCTGGCGCTGCCCGAAGCGGAGGGTTACGCTGAGCTCGACGTCCATGACAAGGCCAAGATTGCCATGGACGATGCCGGAAGCTTCGGCGGCAGCGGCGACGCGCGCCAGTCGCGGCAGACCTCGCTGCAGTTCACCGTCGGCATGGAGGGTCAGAAGAACGGGGATGCCATCCGTGGTCGAGCCGGACAAACGGACAAGAACAACCGCGCCTGCCGGGATGGTGTCCGAGCTTTCGACATGGATGTGCACGGTGCCGTAGTGGGCAAAGAGTGCGGCCGCAAAGGGTTCCACAACCGCCCCCAGCACCTTGCGCAACACGGAGCCGGGGTCGCCGGCTTCACCCCCGAGCGCCCGAGCGCCGGACGATGGCATCACAAGGCAGCATTCGCCGGTCAGGGCTCCTTCAAATCGCAGGGTAATCGCGATCTCTGTTCCGGCCTGGTCGGCTGGGGCTGTATCGGCTGCGGCTGGAGCTTGATCTGGTGCCTGATCCGCTGCTTGATCCGGGGCTTGACCGGCTGCCTGATCCGGGGCCTGATCCAGGTTCGTGACGGGTTCCGCAGCCGCCGGGATGGAAGCTTCGGGCGCGAGTTCGCCGGAAAGGTTGCCGGCGAGGCGCAACTGCTCGCTCAGCAGCGGCGCGAAAAGGCCGGCAAACTGCGTGTAACCATCCATCGTTTTTTTCTTTTCCATGGAGCCTGTTCTCCCCTTGATGCGGTGTCGCGACCTGTTTCCTTGATCGACCGGCTTGTTGATCTTTAATCCTGGGCCCAGTTGTGCAGGGACAAGGGCGCGACCAGTTCGACGGCCTTGCTCCGTCCACTGCGCACGGGCACTGCTTCAAAAAAGTCCTTGTCTTCGAGAGCGAGGCGGCCAGAAGCCTCAACCGGTGCGCCGAGACGAAACACCGCGCCGACAGCCAGGGCGGCGAGCTCGCGCACAGGCACCCGCATCTCCGGCAGGCAGCCGGACAAGGTGAATTTGCAGTCAAGGATGCGTTCCTCAAGCGGCAACCGCGGCAGGTAGCGTACGGGACCACGGGCGGTGGTGGGATCGGCCTTGATGTTGCGGACCAGGTGGCCGCCGATGGACGCGGGAAAAGCAATGTGCATGGCACCGGAAATACCGGCCAGGCCTATCTCAAAGCGCACCAGGAGCACTTTTTCGGTTGGGGGAAAGAGCTTGTGCACCATGGACTGCTTTAGCGCCGGGCCTGGAGTCACGGTCACCCCGATGGGCTGCCAGGCTTTTTCCACCTGCCCGGCGACCAACAGCGCGATGCCCTTCACGATTTCCTCGTCAATCTCGGTCAGTTCGCGCGGCTCGTCCGTGGTCGCACCCAGGCCGCCAAGTAGCAGATCGATCATGCTGTACAGCAGGGTTGAGTCGACCTCAAGCAGCATCGTGTGCGAGGCAGGCGCAAGCGCGCACGGCAGCACGTAGCCGGCCGGCAGCAGGTGAGCGCGAAAGTCCTCCATGGAAAACTGGTCAAGGGATTGCAGCTTGACCTCAAGCGCCGTCCCCAGGTACACGTCCAGCGTATTCATCAGGTTGCGCGCCAGCGACTCATGAAGTGTCTTGAGAGCGCGCGCGCTCTCGTTGGAAAGCCTGCCGGCAGAGCGGAAGTTGCAAGGCTGCACGGTTCGTTCGTCGCGCGTCACGTCTTTTTGCGGTTCCCCGTTCCCGGCTGTGGCCATGGCCTAGTGCACCCTGGCGGCACAAGCCACGCTGGCTGCCGGGACCTTGCGGGGGAGATGACCGGTGCGCCCGCCTATGGCATGGAGTGAAACACGGAGTTTGCCGATGGCCACGTTGTGGATCTGCGACACACGCGACAGCGCGATGCCAATCACCTCGGCAACCTCCTTCATGGTCAGCTCTTCGCGGTAGTAGAGCGACAGGATCAGCTGTTCGCGCTCGCTCAGCGCAGCGATCGCCTCGGTCAGTGCCTGCTTTTGCTCGCCTTTCAGGCACAGGTCGAAGGGATTATCGTCCTGGCTGGGCGCGGATTCGATAAGGTCATGCAGCTCGCCGTTGTCACCCATCAGGTTGGCTTGCTGCCCTACAATTTGCAGGTTGTCGATCTGTGTCATCGCTGTTTCCAGCTGGTCCAGTGAAATCTTCATGTCGTCGGCAATCTCCTCCTTGCCGGGCGTGCGTCCGAGCGTACCTTCCAGACGGGTGCGGGTTTCAGAAATCTCCCGCGCTTTGCGCCGCATGCCGCGCGAACCCCAGTCGAGCGTACGGAGGCTGTCAAGAATTGCCCCGCGAATACGAAAACGCGCAAACGTTTTGAACTGCGCATTGCGGCTGCTGTCAAAGTTCTGATAGGCCTCAAGCAGACCCAGAACGCCGGCGTTCACCAGGTCTTCGATCTGTACGCTTGCCGGCAAACGTTCGAGAATCCGCGAAGCAATGAAGTACACCTGTGGCAGCTCATCCAGGATGAGCTGGTTCCGTTCCAGCAGGGCGACGTCTTCGGCGGCGGCCGATCGATACGCTGTGTGTGCTTCCATCAATGCCCTCATGCCTTTCTCATCTCGCAATCTTGTTCGGAACTAACGAACCACGCCGACCGACTGCACTGCGGTCATCGGCGGAATCTCCGTGGGCGCGATGACCACCAGACGAGGAAGAAACGGTTCCATCAGGCGGCGGAGATAGAAGCGTCCTGGCGAAGCACACAAAAGAACAGGTGGTGCGTCGCCGATCGTCTCCCCAAACGTTCCACGCAGACTATCCAGCACTTTGCGGGCCACACTCACCTGCAAGGCACCACTCGTCACCTGCATGCCTCCACTGTTGGCCGCGCGCATGCATTCTTCCTCAATGGCAGCGTCCAGGGTCACTACTTTCAAGGCGCCCTTGTCGTCGAGCAGGGGCCGGATCAGTGAGCGCCCGATCGCGTGGCGCGAGGCTTCCACCAGCGCGATGGGGTTCTTGTTCGTGGTCGCGGTATCAACCAGCGCTTCAAGGATGGAGCCCAGGTCGCGAATCGAAACTGCTTCGCGCAACAGCTGTTGGAGAACTTTCTGCACCTCACCCAGGCTCATTAACTTAGGAATGAGCTCCTCAATGAGCTTCGGGTGAGAATCGTTGAGCCGGTCAATGAGGCGCTTGGTTTCGGCACGGGTCAGCAGCTCGTAGGCGTTGCGCTTGATGATTTCGGCCAGGTGCGCGGCGAGCGCGGAGGTGGTGTCGACCACCGCGTAGCCGGCCGCGATCGCCTGCGCCTGGAGTTCGGGCGCGATCCACTTGGCAGCCATATCGAACGCGGGCTCGCGAGTGTCGATGCCGGGCAGCGGCGGTGCATTCGGGTCGCTCGCGATGGCGAGCAAGTGGCCGCGTTTCAGCTCGGCGCGGGCGATCTCGACCCCGCGCAGGTGAACCACATATTCCCCGCTTTTGAGTGACAGGTTATCGGTGATGTGGATGGACGGCACCAGGAAGCCAAGTTGCTGGGCCAGGCTTTTGCGCAGCGCCTTGATGCGCGTCAGCAACTGGCCGCCCTGCTTGGCGTCAACCATGGGCACCAGCCCGGCGCCCACCTCCAGCATCAGCTCGTCGAGCTTCAGGACGGCGTCCATGGGATCGCTCGCCGGCAGCCCGGGCACGCCCTTGCCGAGCTGCGCCTGCGCAGGTGCGGCGTCCTCGGCATCCTCGAGCAGGGGTTCTTTCATGCGAGTAGCCGCGTAGAATAGTCCGCCGCCGAGCGAGAAAAATGCGATCTTCGGGAGGCCCGGGATCAGCCCCAGCGCGCACAGAACGCCGCCCGCGATCTTGAGCAGGCGGGGGCTGCCGAGGATCT
>CAXTYP010000222.1:0-4907 GCA_964248435.1 uncultured Acidobacteriaceae bacterium
CGCCGCAAGGGCGCGCTCGACGGCGGCGGGCTACCCGGCAAGCTTTCGGATTGCTCGGAGCGAAACCCGGAGCGTTGCGAGCTCTACCTGGTCGAGGGTGAGTCGGCCGGTGGCACGTCCCGGCAAGGGCGAGACAGGAAGTTTCAGGCTATCCTGCCGCTCAAGGGCAAGATCCTGAATGTGGAAAAGGCCCGCTACGACAAGATGCTGGGCCACGAGGAAATCCGCGCCATGATTACCGCGCTCGGCTGCGGCATCGGCAAGGACGACTTCGACCCTTCCAAGCTGCGCTACGGCAAGATCATCCTGATGACGGATGCCGACGTGGACGGCTCACACATCCGCACGCTGCTGCTGACCTTTTTCTTCCGGCACATGCAGGAGTTGATCAAGCGTGGCCATGTGTTCATTGCACAGCCCCCGCTTTACCGCATCAAGAAGGGCAAGTTCGAGCAGTACATCAAGGACGACCGTGAGTTCGTCGACGTCATGGTCAAGCGCGCTTCAGACGGCATGGTGGTGAAGTACGGCGTTGCCGAGGACGGCACGGCCCAGGGGCAGATCGAGGGCGCGGCGCTGACAAAGTTCATGGGGCAGCTGAATGAATACCTGGGCTTCTTTGAAAAGGTGAACCGGCGCGTCCGCAATGACGAAGTGGTGACGCTGCTGGCCGAGCAAGGGCTGACCCGGCGCGCCGACTTCGAGCAGCCCGAGAAACTGCAGGCCGTGCATGCCGGACTAGAAGCCATGGCGGCGAACTACCAGTTCAAGGCCGTGGGTGCACCGGCGCTCGACGAGGAACACCAGACCTGGTCCGTCAACTACACGGATGCCCAGGGAGCCACGCGCAAGGTAGATTTCGCGCTGGCCTCGACGCCTGAGTACCGGCAGATGATAACCAGGTACACGGCGATTCATGGGCAACTGGTTGCCCCGTTCACGGTGGAGTACGCGGGCAAGGCCGCGGCCGCGCCGGAGCCGGACCCCGAAGATACCGACACGACCACACCCGGGGAGGTCGAGGCAGGACGCCCCGCGCCCAAGCGCGCCGCCCGCACCTCACATGAGCCGGTAACCAAGAAATCTCCCGGCGAGCTGTTCGAGTACGTGATCGACCAGGGCCGCAAGGAGTACCAGGTGCAGCGCTACAAGGGCCTGGGAGAAATGACCGCGCCGCAGCTGTGGGAGACCACTATGGACCCCGAACGCCGGACATTGCTTTCGGTCAGGCTCGAGGATATCGCCGAAACCGAGACCATCTTCACCACGCTGATGGGCGAGGACGTCGAGGCGCGGCGCAAGTTCAACGAGGACAATGCGCTCGACGTGAAGAACCTGGATATTTAGATAGAGCTTCGCGGTAAGCGGCTGCGAGCGGCTCTCCCGGGTCACTCGCGCCGTTCCACTCTTCTGGGCAGCAGGGACTCCGGCACTTTCCCTTTATCGACCCGCTGCCACTCCACGGTAAAGCGCCCTTCGTACCCGAACAGGGCGCCCCAACGACGATTGGTCGTTTCCACGCGAATCCGGAACTCCCCGGCAGCGTCGTCGTACCACTCACAAACGTCGGCCACGCCCGAAAAAGCCAGCGGAAAGCGGAAGCCGACAGGCCCTTCATAGAAGCGCTGCTCCCCCGATCGAAGGCGCAGTCCACCGTTTTCGGCGACGGTCACCTCGATGTCGACCGCCAGGTGCTGGTGCGTTCCGAGGTAGTCGACGATGCAGCCTCGCTTGCTGCTGTAGATCATGTAGGCATCGAAGCGCCGCTGTTTGGGCGTCCAGAAATTTCGAACCCAGGTGACAGTTTCGCGTCCGCAGGGGTCGAGGTACGCGTAGTTGCGGATGGTAAAGGGAATATCCCGGCCTTGTTCCGGAATCAGGATGCGCCGCCAAGCACCTAGATACAGAAAGGGCAGCGTATACAGCGGACCATGCCAGATGCGGTCCATGACACCGGTTCCCACGGCGGCGAGTCCTTGTGCCGAGTGCAGGCCGAAGCGACGCTGAATTTGCGGGTGCAGACGCGTGAATTCGGAACCAAGCGCCTGTTAATAGATGGACGTCATGCCGGGTGCCCGCTCGCGTACTTTGTTGGGGAGCGCCGGCATCGTCCGGCAAAAGGACTGCTCCCTGCGGCAAGATACCCCGCCGCCGACAAAGCAACCGTGGCCCCGTTCAAAGTGACGGGGTTGAAGGCCGCGCGGAGGTACTGCGGCGAGCGAACGGCCACCGCAAGCAGCGCTGCCGACATGGCGAGCGCGTTCCAAACAAAGGCGCGGCGATCTCGCCAACTGACGATCACGGCCACGGCGATGGCGACTTCTGCGACGCCCGCAGCCCGGACAGCCAGGGGAACGGTCGCGACCGGTACCCCTGCCTCTTTCATCATCCGTTGCTCATCGGCCTGCTGGGCGAGCAGCTTGGGCACAAGTCCATGCCAGAGCCAGATGCCGGCGATCGCGCATCGTGCCACGGCATGGATGGCGGCCAGCACTCGAGAGGTTTCGGGCAGCTGACCGATTTCAGCCCATAGGCGCAAACAATCGAAGCTCCAGGCAGTCGCCCAACCGATCAAGGGGCGAAACACAACCCGGTCGAACCAGCGTCCAGCCGCCCCAAAGCGCACTTCGTAGTCGTACCAGGTCAGAAACTGTACCTCACCCTCGCCCGGCAGGTAGCGCCAGTACCCGGAGCCGGCACGGATCAGAGACTTCGGATCGTCGGAGCGGAAGATGAGTGCGGAGGTCGCGGTGCCATCGGGCAGAAAGCGCTCACCCCTGCTTTCGCCGGTCCCCCGTATGCTCAGTCCGAAGCCGAGGCGTGTTTCATACAGAAATAGTTGGGGCTCCGCAGGATCGGGCCGGGGCAGATATTCGATCCGGCTGAAGCGGAGATCCCAGCGTCCATGCGCTTCCGGCTGTTGGGTCAATTGCCAGATGCGATCGAAAGGTGCGCGAATCGGGATTTCAACGTAGATACCGCGGGCTTGATCCACGGAAGCAGCCTACCAGAGACATAACGGGATGGTTTTAGAAAGGCCGCAGGTGCACGATGAAGGGAGGATCGCCGTCACTTCCCCTTCCGCAAACACGTTCCTGAACACGTGCGCGCGCCGACGGCTACTCCTCAGTGGCCCGGTCCTTGTTCGCGCCCTGACCGGCGGGGAGCGCTACGGCGATCAGCGAAAAGTGTGTTCCGCCGGGCTCGCCGGGTTTGAAAATGACGATGTGCTGTCGGCGGCTCGATCCGGCCTTGAGTCGCAACTCATGGCTATCCGTAAAGCTGCGCATCTGCTGGTTCCCATATTCCTCCTTGCAGGTCAGCCCTTCGGCGGTGCGGGTCGGCTGCCCGATCGTCTCGTCGCCGCGGCATTGGAGCACATCCCCGTAGCGCGCCAGGGCTTTGTGGTAGAACTCCTGTACCTTCGGCTGTGGGTCAGTTGAAACATAGCTGGCTACCTGCACTCGCAGCTTGAAGGGTCCAAAGCCCAGCTGGACATCGACCGATTTACTGCCGTCTTCGGATCCGGTACCGGCGTCGGACGAGGCCGGCACAGCGCCCGGGTATCTGGGCAGGCCCACGTCTGCCGCGCCGGCCTGATCCTTATGCACCTGTAAACCGCCCAATGGCGTGCTGATCTGAACATCCTTGTCTTCGCCCGCCGCCGTTTTCTTGTTGACCCGCACGGAGCAGCCGGCCAGCACCACCGCGCTCCCGACCAGTCCCGCGCACAGCACCTGCCATCCTGCTTTCATCCGCATGCCTCCCTTGCTCGCCGGGTGAGGATACGCGCAAACGGTCCCGTTCGTTCCCGCGAAGTTGCCGGCGCATCCAAACGCGCCAGGTCGCGCAACAAGTTCGAGCCTCCGAAGCCGTCCTGCCGCTATACTGCCCGAGATGCGCGTGCTTTCTCGCGCACGCCCGGACCCTATGGCCAAGCGCGGCAACTTCGACGGGCAAACGCAGGACGGCCAGGGTTGACCGGCGCGCCCACCATTCCCGATAAGCTTTACTTTCGCATCGGCGAGGTAGCTGCGCTGTGCCGGGTGCCCACACATGTGCTGCGCTTTTGGCAGACTGAGTTCGCGCAGCTGCGGCCCGGCAAAAGCGGTACCGGGCAGCGCTTGTACCGGCGGCGCGATGTGGAAATGGCCCTGCGCATCAAGGGGTTGCTGCACGATGAGGGCTACACCATCGCCGGGGCCCGGGGTGTGCTGGCCGACGAAAAAGCTTCGCCGGCAAGCTTGCGCCCGCAACAGTCCGATCCGGCCCAGGCCCCCCATGGGGACACCGAAACGGCGCAGGCCGCGCTTGCAACAGTGCGTGGCGAACTGCGCGAGTTGCTGCGGCTGCTCGGGCGTGAAGTGACAACGTCCGCGAAGAGCAGCGGCGGCGGACCACAGTTGTTGGCTGCCGACCCTTCCCTGCCCCGCGAGTAATTACCGCTCGCCGTAAACTATTGTCTATGCATAAAGAAAACAGCGCAGGGGGCCGGGTCACGGCTTTTTGCGACGGCGGCTCGCGCGGCAACCCGGGCCCGGCCGGGTACGGCGTTTGGATCGAGGATGAGAACGGCACGCCGGTGGCGGAGCTCAGCGACTTCATCGGCATTCGCACCAACAATGTGGCCGAATACTCCGGGCTGCTTGCCGCGCTCGAGTGGGCTCTTGCGAATGATGCGCGCGAGCTTCGGGTGGTGTCTGACTCCGAGCTGATGGTGAAGCAGATCAAGGGGCAGTACAGCGTAAAAAGCCCCGACCTGAAGCCGCTGTACGAGGAAGCGAAACGCCGCGCCGCGAAGTTGGGCCGGTTCGAGATGCAGCATGTGCTAAGGGGTAAAAACAAGGAAGCCGACCGGCTCGCGAACGAAGCGATGGATCGCGGCATGGGCCGGAGCACGGCTCGCA
>CAXTYP010000223.1:0-4894 GCA_964248435.1 uncultured Acidobacteriaceae bacterium
CGAGAACACGGCACGTTAGCGCTACGCGCCTGAAGTGACCGCCAGCCGCGCAGGCGGTTTTGGCCAGCTGTCAGTTAAGCCGGTTTACCTGATCTCTTGGCAATCATTCCACTGCGCGTCTGTATAGAACGTGACCCGGTACCAGCTCTTCTCCAGGCGATGCACATCCGCGACTTCGCATGGTTGTCCGTTCGCAGTGATGGTCTTACTATCTGCAAGCTGATCCAGCGGATCGTAGACGAGATAAACATAAGTGTCATTGCCGCCCCAACCCCACACATCCCACTCAATGTGACGGTAGTCTCGTTGCGGCGAAGACGGTTGAGATAATACCAACGTCTTGTACCTGGATGCGTGAAAGTTCCAACGCTCTACGTTGCGAATGTCATGCGAGCATAACATCAGGGCAAAGCTGACAAACACGCTTACAAAATAGAATTAATCAAAGATAAAGCCGTCTTCCATGAAGCAGTCAATAGAAATATAGTCGCGACAAATGCGGCACACAGCACAACGCTGAGAATCGTAACCCAGTAAACTTCTAGACTTAGATCGCCATTTATAAGAATGATTGGCAAGTAAACGGCGCACGCAGCCAGGCCGGCGTAGAGCGGCCATTTCCAGTGGTAGGAATCTGCAAACCTTTTCCGCACGGGACAGCCTTACTGGTCCAGCTGCTGCCAGAGCCAGTCGAGATCGAGGTACATCGGGGAGTCCAGAGCGTGGACTTTTGTGGTTCTTGTCAGATGCCATGCTCCTTCCCGCCAAATCTCGATTGTTCGCGCGCCTTCATCGATAAGCCACACGTTTCTTACACCCATCTGTTCAAGATCGGCGGCGCGCAGCTTCAATTCCTGGTAGGTGTCCGTAGGAGACAGCACTTCAATTGCAATCAGGGGTGGGCGGTCGAGCGCTCCTTTGCGCCGGTCCTCTGCGGCGATCACAACCACATCCGGTAGACGTACGTGCTCCGCGCTCACTCGGGTCCTCGTTTCCACGGCGCAGCGTATGTTCCATTCTTGATAATGCCGGCTGAACCAATTAAAGATAAAACCCTGTACTTCTCCATGGGCAAATCCAACCACGGGCTTCTCCTTCAGCTCGCCATCGATGTATTCGACATCAGGGTGGTAGCTCGTGTTCAGGTACTCCTGGAGCGAAACTTTAGCGGCTGTGGCCATAGGCACCTCGCGGTTGTAGTGTAAACCCGTCTACAGGTCGCGCCAGTTGGTGCCGAGTTCCGCGTCGGCGACGATGGGGATGCTGAGCTCGATGACGTTTTCCATCTCGTGTTTGACCAGGTCGCGGATCGCTTCGCCTTCGTCCTCCGGGCAGTCGAAAAGCAGTTCGTCGTGAACCTGGAGTGTCATGCGAGAGCGGCGGTTTTCGTCTTGCAGGCGCTTGTCGATGCGGATCATCGCGATCTTAATCAGGTCGGCAGCGGTGCCTTGCAGCGGCGTGTTGACGGCGGTGCGCTCGGCAAAGCCGCGGAGGTTGGCGTTGCGGCTGGCGATGTCGGGGATGGGACGCGAGCGGCCGAAAAGGGTACGGACTTTCTGCGTCGCGCGCGTTTCTTCAAGTGTGCGGTCGATAAATGCGCGGACCCCGGCGTAGCGCTCGAAGTAGCGATCGATGTAAAGGCGTGCTTCTTTCTGGTCGATGCTGAGGTTGGCCGCGAGGCCGAATGGCGAGATGCCGTAGACGATGCCAAAGTTGACGGCCTTGGCGCGGTTGCGCGTGGTCTTGTCGATCGCGTTGGGCGCGACGCCGAAGACCTCGCTCGCGGTCAGGGTGTGGATGTCGCCGTTGGTGCGGTAAGCGTGGACCAGCAGCGGGTCTTGCGAGAAATGCGCCATCAGGCGCAGCTCGATCTGCGAGTAGTCCGCCGAGAGCAACAGGTGGCCAGGCGACGCGATAAAAGCCGCGCGGATTTCGCGGCCGAGCTCGGTCTTAATGGGGATGTTTTGCAGGTTGGGGTTAGTCGAGGAAAGTCGTCCCGTGGCGGTGCCGACCTGGTTGAAAGTCGTATGAACGCGGCCGTCGGCGTCGGCGAGCAGCGGAAGCGAATCAACATAGTTTGACTTGAGCTTTGCGAGCTGGCGGAATTCGAGCACCAGGCGCGGTACCGCGTTCAGCTCGGCAAGCTCTTCCAGAACATCCTGTGCGGTGGAAACGACCTTGCCCTTGCCGTACTTGAGCGGCTTGGGCAGCTCCATCTTGTTGAACAGAACGTCGCCAAGTTGCTTGGGCGAGTTGATGTTGAAGCGATGGCCGGACTCGGCAAAAACCTGCTCGCTGACGCGGGCCATTTCGCGCGTGAGTTTTTCGTCCAGCTCGCGCAATACGGGTAGATCGACGCGAACGCCGGCCTGCTCCATGCGCAGCAGCACGGGCACGAGCGGGCGGTCGATGGTTTCGTAAACATCGGTGAGTCCGGCTTCTTCGACGCCTGATCGCAGGAGCGCGGCGAGGGTGTGAACCGTGTGCGCGGCCTCGGGCAGAGTGTCTTCGCCGGCCTGCTGCAAGGGTCGATTGCTGAAGCGTGCCGCCACATCGGACAGACGGTGCGTGGAGTGCGTCGGGTTGACCAGGTACGAGTAGAGCATCAGGTCGTCGTGCGCGTTGCGCAGCGTGATTTCCTGTCCTTCCAGCACGCGGAGGGCACCCTTGAGATCATGCACCTGCTTGGGAACAGACTCGTCTTCAAGCAGGTCGCGCACCGCGGAGTGATCAACAAGCAGCGCGAGATCCGCGCCGGCGGAGACGCCGAGACGGCAGCCTCGTTGCGCCTTTTGTGGCGCGGCTGGCTCGTCGGTGGCGGAAGGCGTGGGCGCGAAATCGAACATCATCGTTTTGAGTTCAGGCTCGCGCTCTTCCAGCTTTTCCGTTTCGGCCTCGCTTACCTGCTCGGAAACCTGCTCCAGCTCGCTCGTTTCAACGGCAAACGCGAAGCCTTTTTTGCGTGCTTCGGCGAGAAAGCTTTCGAGTTGCGCGGGCGTGGGCGCGAGCAGGTATTCAACCGGCACAGCAGGCGCTTCGGGCGCGAGTTCCTTGAGCAGGGTTGTGAACTCGAGCTCGGAAAACAGCGCACGGCAGGCGGCCAGGTCGGGTTCGGTGGTGCGCATGCGATCGAGCTCCAGCGCGACCGGCACCTCGGTGTGGATGGTGACGAGTTCCTTGGAAAGCAGGACCGCCTCGCGGTTATTTTGCAGCGACTCGCGCGAGCGTTTCCCTTTCACCTCGGCCGCCCGGTCCAGTGCCGCTTCGACTGAGCCGAACTGCTGGATCAGCTCGACGGAACCCTTGTCGCCGATGCCGGGCGCGCCGGGGATGTTGTCGACCGAGTCGCCGCGCAGGGCCATCACATCCACCACGCGCTCAGGCGGCACGCCAAGCGTTTCCTCCACCTTGACGCGGTCGAGGACCAGGTTGTCCTTCATCGGGTTCAGGACTTTCACGTGGTCGTTGACGAGCTGGAGCATGTCCTTGTCGGGCGAGACGATAAAGACCGGATGCTCCTGGGCGGCGGCCAGTGCGCCGAGGGTGCCGATGACATCGTCGGCCTCAAAACCCTCGTGCTGCAGGATGGGAATATGAAAGGCCTCAAGCGCCCTGCGAATGAAAGGGATTTGCTGCGCGAGATCGGGCGGCATGGACTCGCGATTGGCCTTGTAGCCGCCGTAATCCACCTCGTCGAAGACCTGCGTCTTGATGTTCCACTTGCGAATGGTCTTCATGGTGCCGGCGCGTTCGTCGCGAAACACCGGCGAGGACACATCGAACACAGCCGCGAAGTACTCGGGCGCGAAGTCTCGGCGCAGCTTGTTGATCATGTTGACGAAAACATAAGTGGCCGCCGTGGGCACGCCGGTGCGCGTGGACATGGGCCGCTGCCGCTGCATGACGTGGTAGGCGCGAAAGATGAACGACATGGCGTCGAGCAGGAAGATAGGGGGCTTGGCGGCTTGTGTTTGTCGCGTGCTCACCCCATAAGTTTAACCGCCGCGCGACTTAGCCGATGAACATGCAATCGCCGTAGGAAAAAAAGCGGTAGCGCCCTTCAACCGCGTGTCGGTAAGCGGCGAGCGTGGGTCCGTACCCCGCAAAGGCGCTGACCAGCATCAGCAGGGTGCTTTGGGGCAGGTGGAAGTTGGTGAGCAGGCCCCCAACGACGCGGAAAGGGGAGCCGGGCGAGATGAAGATGTCCGTGCGGCCGGAGTGGGGCTCGAGCGGTTTGCCAGCGGCGAGAAGCGCGCAGTGCTCAAGGGTGCGGACCGTGGTGGTGCCGGCCGCCACGACACGGCGGCCTCGGGACAACGCGCGGTTGACGGCCTCGGCGGTCGCGGGCGGCAGGGTGTAGCGCTCGGAGTGGAGCCGGATCTGGTCGACGCGCTCGACCCGCACGGGTTGAAAGGTACCGAGGCCGACATGAAGCGTGACGGAGGCGATCTCAATGCCTCGGGTTCGGAGTTGCTCAAGCACTTCGGGTGTGAAGTGAAGACCGGCGGTAGGCGCGGCAACCGAGCCGCGCTCCTCGGCGTAAACGGTCTGGTAGCGCTCGCGGTCGGTGGGCGTGCTCACGCTGCGCTCGCGACGGATGTAAGGCGGCAAGGGCATCTCTCCCAGGGCTTCCAGCGCGGCATGGAAGTCGGGGTGCGGGGCGAAGCGAAGGGTGCGCTCGCCGAACACGCCGTGCCCCGTGACCTCGGCTTCGAGGATCGGCGGACCTTCGGGCGGGAACTGGAGGCGCTCGCCCGCGAGCACTTTGCGTCCGGGGCGAACCAGGGCTTTCCACTCGTTGGGAGCGGTTGGCTCGGCGAGCAGGACCTCGATGCGTGGGGGCGCCTGGCCTGCTTGGAAGCGCGCACCGGGCCGGCCGGCGAAGAGCCTCGCC
>CAXTYP010000224.1:0-4879 GCA_964248435.1 uncultured Acidobacteriaceae bacterium
TTCGACGAAGATACACAGCAAAAGATAGAAAACTTACACGCTGAAGGTAAATTCGAACAATTCCTTGACCAACTTGTGGACAGAATGGAGCAAGAAAGTTACATCCGCAACCAAGGCGAGAGCAGCCCCGAACCAGGGCAGGGACAAGCTGGCGGAGGCGAAGGACAGGCGCGGTTCGAAGTCACGGACAAGAGCCTTGACTTCCTTGGCTTCAAGGCCCTGAGTAGCCTGCTCGGGTCACTTGGCAAGAGCAGCGCCGGTCGTCATGACACGCTCCACTACGCGACCGGCGTGGAGGCGAGCGGCGGTTCCAAGCAGTACGAGTTCGGCGATACGCTGAACCTCGACACGACAGCGACGCTCTCGTCAGCCATCGCGCGAGGCGGGGTGACGATGCCCCTTGAGCTCGAATACACCGACCTCCATGTGCACCAGTCCGAGTACCAGAGCTCGTGCGCGACGGTGGTGATGCTGGACTGTTCGCACTCGATGATCCTGTACGGCGAAGACCGGTTCACGCCGGCCAAGCGGGTGGCCATGGCGTTGTCGCACCTGATCCGCACGCAGTACCCGGCCGATTCGCTTTCTCTTGTTCTGTTTCACGACTCGGCCGAAGAGCTGCCTATTTCGCAGCTGCCGCGGGTCAAAGTCGGCCCACACTACACCAATACTCGTGAAGGCCTGCGTGTCGCTCGACGCATCCTGGAGCGGCAACGCAAGGACATGAAGCAGATTGTCATGATCACCGACGGCAAGCCTTCGGCGCTGACCCTGCCCGACGGACGCATCTACAAAAACGCGTTCGGCCTGGACCCGTTGGTGGTCAGTGAAACGCTGGAAGAAGTGAACCGGTGCAAGCGGTCTAACGTCATGATCAACACGTTTATGCTCGCGTCGGACTACGGCCTGATGCAGTTTGTACAAAAGGTGACGCAGATGTGCCGCGGCAAGGCCTACTTCACGACGCCCGACACGCTGGGCGAGTACCTGCTGATGGACTACATGCAGCGCAAGATGAAAACGGTGCACTAGAGCCGGGCGGAGAGCCTGCGGCGCGGCATGGCGCTGTGAGAACGCTCATGTTGGTATCGTTAACCAGTTTGTACCAGGAGTTTATGCAGAAGCAACTCACCTTTGGCGTCATTGTCGGCTCACGCGGTTTTTTCCCGCATCACCTGGCCCGCGAAGGCCGCGAAGACATGATCGCCGTGCTTTCGCGGCTTGGCTACAACTCGGTGGTGCTGTCGCCGGAGGCGACGCAGCATGGCGCGGTGCAAACGCCCGGCGATGCCCGGCAGTGTGCTGAACTCTTCAAGCAGCATGCCGGAACGATCGACGGCATCCTTGTCACTTTGCCGAACTTCGGCGAGGAACGCGCGATCGCCGACGCGATCCGCTTGTCGGGGCTGCGTGTACCCGTGCTGGTGCAGGCCACGCCCGATCGCGCCGACACCATGAAAATCGAGCACCGGCGCGATTCATTTTGCGGCAAGATGTCGGCCTGCAACAACCTGCAGCAGTACGGCATTGCGTATTCCCTTACAAAGAAGCACACGGTTGCGCCGCAGTCGGAAGCGTTTGCGCGTGACCTGGCCGAATTCGGCGCGACCTGCCGCGTGGTGAACGGCTTCCGCAATTTGCGGATCGGCGCGATCGGCGCTCGTCCCGCGGCATTCAACACGGTGCGCTACTCGGAAAAAATCCTGGAGCGGCACGGCATCTCGGTGGAAACGCTGGACCTGTCGGAGGTGCTTGGCCGCATCGAGCGGATGCGTGACACCGATGATGAGGCGCAGGCTAAGCTCGCGGCTATAAGGCGCTATGTGCCGACCAGCGGCGTG
This sequence comes from uncultured Acidobacteriaceae bacterium, assembly GCA_964248435.1. GTDB lineage: Bacteria > Acidobacteriota > Terriglobia > Terriglobales > Acidobacteriaceae > EB88. The sequence continues at coordinate 1,842 of CAXTYP010000224.1, forward strand.
CCCGCGGAAGCCCTGATGAAGATGGCGAAGCTGGGCGCGGTGATCGATGGATGGATGAGGGAGACCTACTGCACGATCTCGGCGATCCAGTGCTGGACGTCGCTGGAGGAGTATTTTGGCGTGGTGCCCTGCACCGTGATGAGCATGATGAGCGAAAACCTGTTCTCGTCGGCGTGCGAAACGGATGTGGCCGGAGTGCTGAGCATGTATGGGCTCGCGCTGGCCGGCGAGTCGCCTTCAGCGCTGCTCGACTGGAACAACAACTACGGTGATGATGACAACAAGGCGGTTTGCTTTCACTGCTCCAACCTGCCGAAGCACTTTTTTGAGTCGGTCACGATGGACTTCCAGGCGATCATCGCCGGTACGGTCGGCAAGGAAAACACGTTCGGCACGTGCGTGGGCCGCGTGAAAGCAGGCGCGATGACGTATCTGCGCTTTTCCACCGACGACCTCCACGGCGGCATCCGCGGCTACGTGGGTGAGGGCGAGTTCACCAACGATCCACTCGAAACCTTCGGCGGCGCCGGTGTTGCACGCATCCCGCAGATGCAGAAGCTGCTGCGTTATATCTGCGAGCAGGGGTTTGAGCATCATGTCGCGGCCAACTTCTCGACCGTCGCCTCGCCTGTATTTGAGGCGGCTACAAAATATCTCGGCTGGCCGATGCACTGGCACGAAAGTTCACAAGCCTAAAATTTTCGGCGCGGAAGACAGACCCTTCGCGACGTGTGCGCGTCAGACGCGGGCGCTCAGCACGGAGCGCGCCGTGCACAGGAACGCCGCTCCCCCGACAGTCACGTTACAGAAGGTTGCATGTTCCACGATTAGGGGATAGCCCTCTACGCGAAGCGGCTCTAGAGTGGGGACACCATGAAGCCAAAAGACACTCGCACCCTAGTCCTGATGCGCTACGACGCAGATGATGAGCAAGCTGTTTTCGCCGGCGACCTGTACCGCGGAAACCGCGTGGAAGACAGCGTTTACCTGGATCGCGCGGCCATGCTGCAATGGCTTGCGCCGATTGACGCCCGTGCCAGCCAGGCGGCGGCGACAGCGATGGATGAGCTGCTGATGCAGCCCGAAAAGCTGATTCGCTCGATCCCGGTCGGCTCCTACGCTGCTTCGGTTTCCGCCTGACGCCGGAAGGCGGCCGGGCGTTGCTGATACTCTCCGTTTGGGTGCTTCCGCCATCCCAAACGTCAGAACCGAGGAGCGACGCGTGCCTTGCTGGTATCACTTTATAAGCCCCGACGATGCCGGGTTCGACGCGCTTGCCGAACGACTGCATCTCCATCCGCTCCACGTGGAGGATGCTCGCAATACCGGCGAGCGGGTCAAGGTGGAGAGCGGCCGTGCCTATACGTTTGCGCTGTTGAAAGCTTTAACGATGCCCGCCGGTTGCGATGAGCCGGTTTTGCAGCACATCTCGATCTTTGCCAGCCACAAGCAGGAGAAAGAGTCCGGCACCGAATCGTTCTTTATCGTTATCGCCGATACCGGCAACCCGGATGTAAGAGCAGCCCTGCAGCGCGCGGCAGATGAACGCGCCACCGGCAGCCCAGGACGGCTGCTGTACCTGATATTCGATTCGCTGGTCGATTCCTATTTCCCGGCGGTCGATGCAGTGAATGACAATCTGGATGCGCTGGAAGACCGGGTCGTGAAGCCGGCACGCGACCTGCTCAACGACATCTTTGCCGTAAAGCGCCGGTTGATCAAGACGCGCCGCCTGCTTGTGAGTACGCGCGACGCCAGCATGCACCTGCAACGCAACTCCGGCATCACCATGGACCCCGAGCACCAGCTCTACCTGCGCGATTTGTACGACCACATTTCGCGCCTGCTCGACACGGTGGAGTCGCAGCGCGACCTGCTGAACAACGCGCTCGACATTTACCTGTCGAGCCTGGCCAACCGCACCAACGAGGTCGTCAAGGTGTTGACGGTGCTTTCAACGATTGCGCTGCCGGCGCTTGTTGTGACCGGAGCCTACGGCATGAACCTGAAGGGTCTGCCGTTTGTGAACTCCAACCATGCCGCGTCCATCGTGCTGGGACTGACCGCCCTGCTGACTGCCGGGCTGCTGGGGTTGCTGCGCTATCTTTGCTGGATTTGATCGCGGTCAGCAAACGACCACCTCCCGTTCGTCCTGCACTGTATCGTTTCCCGGGTCAGTTCCCAGGCCAGTTCCCTGCTCATCCCGCCGCAGCAGCAGTCCTTGAAACTCGGCCATCGTGGTTGCTGCGTGCTTTGCGACGAACTTTCGCGCGTTCGTTTCACCTTCGTCCGGGAAAAAGCGGCGATAAAGCTCGCTCTTCTGCCGCTCCGAAGCCGGGCCCAGGAACAAACGATAGTCGATGCGGCCCGGCCGCAGCAGCGCGGGATCGAGCGCGGCCGCATCGTTGGTGGTCATGACGAACACCACATTCTCGGGCGCGTGGAAGCCATCGAGCACGTTCAGCAGCCCTGAAAGCGTGACCCCGAAGCGATCAACTCCGTCTTCCCCTCCCTCCTTGTCGGGTTGCGACTTCCCTTCGGTGCGGCGATTGCCGGCGCGCATGCAGTCGATGTCTTCAAACAGGATCACCGAGTCTTCCGGCACATCGTTCATGGCGATCTTGAGCGAACGATCGTTCAGCTCCGTCAGGTTGATGGCATAAAGCGACAGGCCGAAGTGCGCGGCGAGCGCTGAAACCAGCGAGGATTTTCCGGTACCGGGCGGGCCATGCAGCAGATAGCCGCGATGGTAGGGCACGCCCAACTGCCGGTATCGCTCACGGGAGGCCCGGAAACGCCCGAGGTCGAGCACGATGCGTTCCTTTTCGCACCCGGCGAGGATCACCGACGAGAGCAAACGCGGCGCGTAAGCCTGCACCGTGGTCCAGTAATCGTCGTAAACGTAAAGCGATGAGATCGCGTTTGCCCGGGATCGATGGCAAGCGGCGATCTCATTTACCAGGTTCTGAAGAAAGCTTCGCTTTCTGCCGACCGTGTGAAACGTCAGTGTCTCGGTGCGCCGCTCCTTTCGCCCTTTT
>CAXTYP010000225.1:0-4868 GCA_964248435.1 uncultured Acidobacteriaceae bacterium
CCCGCATAGCCCACGACAAACAGCAGCAGCACGCCGGGGGCAAGGGTGGCGGGGGTGACAGGGCTGGGTAGGCGGCTCGCGGCGGTGACGGCGAGATCTTCGGTACTCGTGGCCATGGGCACTCCTTATGGATTGGTTACCAGGGAACCCTGGTGAGGAGGCCGAAGCGGACGGCCAGGGCGAGCAGGAAGGAAAGCAGCACAGCCCAAAGGTCCAGGGAGAGGCGTGCACGTGAAAGGGGCATGGAGCACCTAGCAAAAGCATGTTTTCAGGGAGAACAGCGGCGCCGAAGGAGAGTGGATCTCGACTAGCGGCAACAACAAGCGCGGGCGGCACACACACAGGCCGCCGGGAGGCGGTGGGTGCTGCGGGCCTGGGTGCCGGACTGAATCATGTTGCGCTGAGTGTACATGAGGCGAGGCAACCTTTGGGCGGCGGTTTGACGCCCGACGAGCGCTGCCTGCTAGAATCAACTCAGTGCCCGCGAGAACGCCGGGCGCTTCTCTGTCGCCGCGCGGGCCCGTCGCCGAACGCTGGACCTGAGAAATGGCTGAACGCGACGCCATGCACCCGATCCGCAACCAAGGAGTTCCACTTTTCCATGAAGCTTTCGCTGTCTTTCGCAAGCCTGCTCGCTACCGGGCTCGTCGGTTCTGCCGCTCTTGCGCAGACCGCGACCCCTGCCGCCCCCTCGACCGCTGCCAATGTCGCTTCCGCCGCGGCCGCTGGTCCTTCCAAGGTCGCCGTCATCATGTTTCAGGCTGCCGTTGCGCAGACCAACGAAGGCAAGCGCAACTTTGAAGAGGTAGAAAAGAAGTACCAGCCCAAGCAGACGCAGTTGAAACAGCAAAGCGACGAGATCGACACGCTGAAGAAACAGCTGCAAACGCAGAGTGCGACCTTGACGGATACAGAGCGCGCCCAGCGGCTGAAAACGATCGACGACAAGGAAAAGTCATTGCAGCGCTCCGGCGAGGACGCGCAGAATGACTTCCAGCAGGAGATCCAGCAGACCTACGCGCAGCTGGCGCAAAAGGTTTATGGCTCTGTGCAAACCTATGCGCAGCAGAACGGCTACACGCTGGTGCTGGACGCCTCGCAGCAGCAGAGCCCGGTCCTGTACGCAACCCAGGGCAACGATATCACCGAGCAGGTCATTGCGGCTTACAACCAGAAGTCCGGCATGGCCGCTCCCCCGCCGTCAGCGCCCAGCCCCTCGGGTGCGACGGGCTCGCGCGGCCTGGGACCCTCGGCACCAGCAACTCACCGCGCCGCTCCAACAGCGGCTCACTAAGCCCAAGGCAAGTCGCCACGGAAGCCCCGGCTCGCGCCGGGGCTTTTGCGTTTCGCACCATTTCCGCCCTGTAGAAAACGGTTACCTGGCTGTGGAAGAAAATGTGGGAAATCCCCACCAGGGCTGTGAGTTGCCTTGACAATGGCAGCGGGCGGGGTGCGGCGAGCCCTTGTAAGGGGATTCTAAAGCTATGTAATAAATCGCGTTACGCTCTTCGGCGGCAAAGGGCAACCCACAAAGGTGTCCGCGGGACGAAAAAGAGGGATGCAGTGCGTTTCCCACAAACAGCGTGACTGTACTGGTAACCTTACGCCCGGTCACGAAGGTTAACGGCTGCTGTCTTCCCCGACTTTCAGCACGGCCAGAAAGGCTTCCTGCGGGATGTCGACCTTGCCGATGCGCTTCATGCGCTTTTTACCTTCTTTTTGCTTGTCGAGCAGCTTGCGTTTTCGCGAGATATCACCCCCATAGCATTTTGCGATGACGTTTTTCTTGATCGCGGAGACGGTTTCGCGCGCCACGATCTTGGAGCCGATCGCGGCCTGGATCGCCACCTCGAACATCTGTCGCGGGATCAACTCGCGCATCTTTGAAACCAGCGCACGCCCGCGATCATAGGCGAAGTCTCGATGCACGATGATGGATAGCGCATCCACCGGCTCACCCGAAACAAGGATGTCGAGCTTGGACATGGGGGAGATCCACGAGCCCGAAGGGGTGTAGTCGAGCGAGGCGTAGCCGCGCGAAACACTCTTGAGCCGGTCGTAGAAGTCGAGCACGATCTCGTTCAGCGGTAGCTCATAGGTGAGTTTGACGCGGGTCGAGGAAACGTATTCGAAGTTCTGCTGACGGCCGCGTTTTTCCTCGACCAGCTTGAGGATGCCGCCGACGTATTCCTCATTGGTGAGGATGGTGGCGGTGATGACCGGCTCTTCGATCTGCTGGATTTCGCTCGGGTCGGGCCAGCGCGAAGGGTTGTCGACCTCGATCTCGTTGCCGTCGGTCAGCGTGATCTTGTAGCGCACACTGGGTGCGGTCGTGATGAGGTCGAGATCGAACTCGCGTTCCAAACGCTCCTGGATGATCTCCATATGCAGCAAGCCGAGAAAGCCGCAGCGAAAGCCGAAACCGAGCGCGGCGGAGCTTTCGGGCTCGATGGAAAAGGAAGCGTCGTTCAGTTTGAGTTTTTCAAGCGCGTCGCGCAGCAGCGTGTGCTCGTGCGAGTCGACCGTGTAAATGCCGGCGAAGACCATGGACTTGATGTCTTCAAAGCCGGGCAGCTGGTCGGCGGCCGGGCGCGCGTCCTCGGTGATGGTGTCGCCGACCTTGGTGTCGGCGACATTCTTGATCGTCGCTACGAAAAAGCCGACTTCGCCGGCCGAAAGCTCCAGAATCTCGACCGGCTTGGGCGTGAGCACGCCGAGCGACTCGATATCGAAGACCTTGCCATTGGACATGAGGCGGATGCGCATGCCCTTGCGCAGCTTGCCGTGAATGACCCGCGCGAGCACGATCACGCCACGGTAAGGATCGAACCAGGAGTCAAAGATGAGCGCTTGCAGGGGCGCGTCGGGGTCGCCGAGCGGCGGCGGCAGGCGGTGCACGACGGCTTCCAGGATGTCTGGAACGCCCTGGCCGGTTTTGGCGCTGACGGGGATGGCGTCGGTCGCGTCGAGGCCGACCGACTTTTCAATCATCTCCTGGGTGCGCGGGATGTCGGCGGACGGCAGATCGATCTTGTTGATGACGGGGATGATTTCAAGCCCGTTGGAGATGGCAAGATAAGCGTTCGCGAGCGTTTGCGCTTCCACGCCCTGCGAAGCATCGACGACCAGCAGGGCGCCTTCGCAGGAAGCGAGCGAGCGTGAAACTTCGTAGGAAAAATCGACGTGGCCCGGCGTGTCGATCAGGTTGAGCTGGTAGGTTTTGCCGTCCTTTGCCGGGTACATCATGCGGACCGAGTGGGCCTTGATGGTGATGCCGCGTTCGCGTTCGAGGTCCATGGCGTCCAGCACCTGGGCCTGCATTTCCCGGGCCGTCAGCGAGCCGGTGAGCTCGAGAAGACGGTCGGAAAGTGTGCTTTTGCCATGGTCGATATGCGCGATGATCGCGAAGTTGCGGATGAGGCTGTTGTCCATGAAGGGGCGCGGCTGCGCATCTTGAGTCTACCACCCGGTTCCCGAGCCGTTTTTGCGGTGCAAACGTCTACACTAACTGGGAAAATGCGGATTTACTGAATCATTTGGACGGAGGCGAACTGTTGCGCGTGTCACTTTTGCGATCGCTGACTGCCCTGCTGCTTGCGGCCTCGATGACCGCGCCGACGGCCGCCCTGGCGCAGGCTGGTGCGGCCCCGGCGCCGCAGGCGAACAATGCGCGCGATGCATTGCTGATCACCTCGGTCGAGCAGGCGTATGCCGCCGGACTGGCTGCTTACCAGGGAGGCCGGGCGGAAGAAGCGCGCACGGATTTTGACCATGCGGTGGACCTGCTGTTGGCCAGCGGCGCGGACGTAAAAAATACCCCAGCGCTGTCGGCCGAGCTGGATCGCGTCGTGGATTCAATCAACACGCTGCAACTGGATGCGCTGCGACAAGATGCGAGCACCGCGCCGAAAGAGGATGCACCGGTTGACGTGGCCAACGATGTGACGTTTCCCGTGGACCCGAACGTAAAGGCGCAGGCCATCGCGGAGCTGCGGACCACGCAGTCGGACCTGCCGCTGGTGATCAACGATTACGTGGCCAGCTACATCAACTTTTTTTCAACAAACGGGCGCGGTCGCGGGACCATCGTGGCCTCGCTCCAACGCGCGGGCAAGTACAGAGCGATGATCCAGCGGGTGCTGAAAGAAGAAGGCGTACCACAGGACCTGCTCTACCAGGCGGTGGCGGAATCGGGCTTTCGTACCCAGGTGGTGAACCCGAAATCGGGCGCGGCAGGGATGTGGCAGTTTATGCCGTACGGTACTTATGGGCTGGACAAGACAGGCTGGTACGACGAGCGGTTCGACCCGGAAAAAGCGACGCGCGCTTATGCGCGTGACATGAAGAAAACCTATGCGCAGCTGGGCGACTGGTACCTGGCCATGGCCGCTTACAACTGGGGAACCGGCAATGTGCAGCGGGCCGTGCAGCGTACCGGCTACGCCGATTTTTGGGATTTGTACCGGCGCAACAACCTGCCCGAGCAGACCAAAAACTATGTACCGATCATCCTTGCGGTCGCCATCATGGCGAAGAACCCGAAGCAGTATGGACTGGACGGAGTGGTGCCGGAGCCCGCGCTGCAGCCGGATACAGTGACAACCAACTACTCGGTGTCGTTGCCGCTGGTCGCCGACATTACGGGTGCTTCGCTCAATACGGTGGAGGAGCTGAACCCCAGCCTGCTACGCGGGCGCACGCCGCCGGACGAGCCGTTTGAGCTGCACCTGCCCGCCGGTGCCACGGCGCCTTATAACCAGCGCATCGCGGAGATCCCGGAAGACAAGCGCGCCAGCTGGCGCTTTCACGTGCTGCACGGAGGCGAATCACTGGAGGACGTGGCGCGACAGTTCCACACGACGGCTTCG
>CAXTYP010000226.1:0-4772 GCA_964248435.1 uncultured Acidobacteriaceae bacterium
GTAGCACCACGTACAGCACGGGGATAAAGAACAGGTTCAGGATGGTCGAAAGCAGCATGCCGCCGACCACGCTTGTGCCGACGGAGTGACGGCCATTCTCGCCGGCTCCGTGCGCGAATACCAGCGGCATCACGCCCAGAATAAACGCGAATGACGTCATCAGGATGGGCCTGAGTCGCAGCTCCGCGGCTTCAATAGCCGCTTCGGCAATCGATCGGCCCTGCCTGCGCAGCTGCTCGGCAAATTCTACGATCAGGATCGAGTTCTTCGCGGACAATCCGATCAGCATCACCAGGCCGATCTGGCAATAAACATCGTTGGGCAACCCGCGTAAAGTTTGCGCCAGCAGCGCGCCCAGCACCGCCATCGGCACCGCGAGCAGGATGATAAACGGCAGCGCGAAGCTTTCATACAGTGCCGACAGCGTTAGATACACGACCAGGATTCCGAGACCGAAGATAATGATCGTTTTACCCGCGGACTCGACCTCTTCAAGCGCCAGCCCGGTCCAGCTATAAGTCATGCCCTGCATCATGTTCGCGGTGGCCAGCTTGCCCATATCGGCCAGGCCCTCGCTCGAGCTCAGGCCCGGCGCAGCCGAGCCGTCGACCTCCGCCGAGCGAAACAGGTTGTAGTGCGAAATCACCGATGGCGCGGAGGTCTGTTCCAGCGTGACAAAATTGTCGAGCGGGATCATCTGGTTTGTGTTTGAGCGCACATAGAACTGGCGAATGTCGGCCGCCGTGCGCCGGAACTGCTGGTCCGCCTGCGCATACACCCGGTAGGACCGGTTGTTGAAATCGAAGTTGTTGATGTACTGCGAGCCCATGTAAACGCCCAGCGCGTTGGCGACTTCGGCAAAGGAGACGCCGAGTGATTTAGCTTTTTCGCGGTCGATCGAAACCAGCACCTGCGGGTCGTTGGCGCGGAATGCCGTAAAGAGACCGACCAACTGACCGCTCGCATTGCCGCGCGCGATGATCGTGTGCGCGACCCGGTCCAGGTCCCCAAGCGAGTTGCGGCCCAGGTCCTGCAGCTCAAACTGAAAGCCGCCGAAAGAGCCAATGCCGGCAATCGCCGGCGGTTCAAAAGGAATCACAAGCGCGCCAGGGATTCGGAGGCATTTTGGCATAATCCGCCGAAGGATCGCACTCGCCGTGTGACCCGCGCCGGTGCGTTGGGTGATGGGTTGCAGCGGCACAAACGTAAGTCCATAGTTGGGAGCGTTGCCGCTGAACGAAAAGCCGGCAATTGAGAATGTGCCGAAAATGTCCTTTTCCGTCGAGAGCACCTGTGACAGGCGATCCTGAACCGATCGCGTGTAGGCGAGCGACGCGCCCTGTGGCGACTGGGTTTGGATGATCAGGTAGCCTTGGTCTTCCTGCGGCACAAACGCGGTCGGCACGGACCGGTACACCAGCACCGTTGCAACAAGGCCCCCGGCAAATAGCAGCAGCATGGGGTAGCGCAGCCGGATCACGACATGAATCAGGCGTGCGTAGCCGGTGCTTGTTCTGCGAATGCCGGCATCAATCATCCGCAGCAAGCCGTGCTTTTCCCTTTCCGGGCGCAGCAGCAGCGCCGCCAGGGCGGGGGAGAGTGTGAGCGCATTGAAAGCGGAGATGGCGATCGAAAACGCGATGGTCAACGAAAACTGCTTATACAGCAGCCCGGTAGTGCCGGGAAAAAATGAGACCGGGATAAACACGGAGATCAACACCAGCGAGGTGGCGATCACCGCGCCCGTCACCTCCTTCATGGCGAGGCAGGTCGCTTCGTGCGCGTCGGCGATGCCTTCCGAAATATGACGCTGCACGTTTTCGATGACGACGATCGCGTCGTCGACGACCAGCCCGGTCGCCAGGGTGATGCCGAACAGTGTGAGGGTGTTGATGGAAAAGCCGAACATCTTGAGAAACGCAAAGGTGCCGATCAGCGAGACCGGAATCGTGATCGCCGGGATGACCACGGCGCGCCAGTCCTGGAGGAAGAGATAGATGACCAGGATGACAATGACCATGGCTTCCAGCAGGGTTCGCACGACGTCTCGAATGCCCTCTGAAACTACGGTTGTGGTGTCAAAGGCAACGACGTATTTCAGCCCCGGCGGAAAGCTTTTCGAGAGTGCGGCCAGCACGGCCTTGCCCTGCTGGTCGACGTCCAGTGCGTTTGCGTTTGATAGCTGCTGCACGCCGAAGCCGATGGCCGGGATGCCCGAATATTTCAGCTCGGAACCGTAGTTTTCCGCGCCCAGCTCGGCATGTCCCACGTCGCTCAAACGCACAATGCCGTTAGGCGTGGTTTTGACGATGATGTCGTTGAACTGTTGCGGCGTGGAAAGCCGGCCGATCGCGTTAACGGTGATCTGAAACGATTGCGTGTCGGTGTTGGGCGGCTGACCCAGCTGGCCGGCCGGTACCTCGACGTTCTGCTCCTGGACCGCGGCGATCACGTCGGTGGCGGTGAGCTGGCGCGCGGCCAAACGGGTGGGATCGACCCAGATCCGCATGGCGTATTTCCGCTCGCCGAAAAGAACAACATCGCCTACGCCGGGAATACGCTTGAGCGCGTCCCTGACATATACGTCAATGTAGTTGGAAATGAACAGGTTGCTGTAGCGGCCATCGGGCGAGTACATGCCGCCGGCGAATACAAAGTTCGAGTTGGCCTTGGTAACAGAAATACCTGTCTGGTTGACCTGCGCCGGCAGTTGCCCGGTTGCGGACGAGATACGGTTCTGTACGTCGACCGCGGCGATATCAAGACTGTAGCCGGTCTGGAAGGTTGTTGTGATCGAACTGGTACCGTCGCTGCCGCTGGTCGAGGCGATGTAGCGCATCCCAGGCACGCCGTTGATCGCTTCTTCGAGCGGGGTCGTGACCGCCGACTCCACGACCTGGGAGTTGGCGCCGACATAGTTGCTCGACACCACGACCTGCGGCGGCGCAAGCTGCGGGTACTGCGAGATAGGCAGTGTGGGGATGCAGACCGCGCCCGCCAGGAGGATGAGCAGGGCGCAGACCGAAGCAAACACCGGACGCCGGATAAAGTAATCAACCACACAAGCTCCATTCATTCGCCGGCAGGGGAGTGCCGGCTTTTCCATACACTGCGACTCTGCGATTACGACCCGAGCGGATGCACCGGCACGCCTTCGGACAGAAACGCAAGGCCCGACAGGATGACTCGTTCCCCTGGGGCCAGCCCGCTTTCAACCGCGTAGGCGTTGCCGACCGTGTCACCCAGCTGCACAGGCTTTTGGTGCGCCACAAACTTGCCGCCGCCCCCGTCCTGCGCCACATACACGAAACTCTGGCCGCCCAGCCGCGTCACCGCGAGCACCGGCACGGTCGGCACCGGCTTGTCGGACCAAATGATCCGCGTCTTGATCAGCTGCTGGTTTCGCAGGCGGTCCAGCGTGGAGGACTGCACCGGCGCCTTGACCAGAATGCCTTGCAGCCCGTTATCCACCTGGGGGGATAAGAAATCAATCTTCGTCGTTTCCACCGGCTTGCCGTCATTGTCGAGCACATTGACCGGCAGGCCCAGCTTCAGCTCCGACGCGCGCTCGGTCGGAACGTAAATGTAGGCTTCAAGGTCCGTGTTGGCATCGACGGTCGTGAGCAGGGTTGTTGGTGAAACGTAATCGCCGATGTGCACCGGCACATCGCCAACTACACCATCAAACGGGGCAACGATGCGGTAGTAGCCGAGCTCGCGACGCTGGGTTGCCGTGGTAGCAACGGCCGAGTCGTAATCGGCCTTTGAATTGCGGAAGCTCTGCTGCGCCTGGTCGTAGGCGTCGCGGCTGGTGATGCCGGCCTCGAACAGCTTGCGCTGGCGCTCCACCTCTGACTGGTTGTACTGGTACACCGACAACTTTTGCTGTTCGGTCGCGGCTGCCGACTCAACGGTGGTGCGCTGCTTAACGGGGTCGATCTCCATCAGTAGCTGACCCTTGCTCACATGCTGGCCGGAGTGCACGGCGATTCCCGTCAAGTTGCCGTCAACCTGCGGGTTGATGGTAGCGGAGCGGCGGCTCTTGATAGTCGAAACATAGGTGTCGCCCTGCGGCACGGCCGTAGCCGCCACCCTTTCGGTCTGCACCGGCAGGCCGCCGGGCGGCAGGGCAAAACCGCCGCCGGCCGCGGCCTGTTTCGGCTTGCAGGCCACCAAGGGGCCAAGGAGCGAAAGCAGGAGTGCGGAGGCAACAAGGGAATGCGAAATTCTCATCGACGGTGCGGACCTCAGAAGGGATCTCCGGTTGCGTCTCGTTGTACCTCCGAGAGCGCTGAATAACTAAGCTCATAGGATGCCCGGCAAACCTTTTCGCTGCAAAGAGTTGCCTGGCCTTGTAAGTATATTTAGGGTCAGCCGTGTTGTACCTTTCTGCCCCGCAGGTGGAAGGGATTGAAGTTCGTCGTGCGATCAAAAGCATCCACGCCTTCCGCCCGCTTTAAAGCACCCACCACGACGTAGGTCACAGGCGTCGCCAGAACCTCGTACAGCACCTTGGCCAGGTAGGCTGAACCGATCAGTGTCAGCACCGTGCGCAGGGGATAGCCCCAGAAAGCGATTGTCATAATGACGACCGTATCGACCAGCTGGCCGGTGATCGTCGAGCCGATGGTGCGCGTCCACAACCAGCGGCCGCCGGTCGCGATTTTGAGCCGGGCCAGCGTGTAGGAATTCGTAAACTCGCCGGCCCAATAAGCCAGCAGGCTCGCGGCTGCAAAGCGGGGCACCAATCCGAACACCGTGGCAAAGGCCGG
>CAXTYP010000227.1:0-4764 GCA_964248435.1 uncultured Acidobacteriaceae bacterium
AACCGGGCTGCCTACCGGTTGCGGCTGGCCGGCAAGTGCCGTGACCGTCTGCCGGCCCGCGCGCTCAAGCGTCCAGACATACACCAGCAGCTCGCGCGAGTAATGCAGAAGCGGTGGCCGGTCGGGCAGGGTGAAGCCGTGGGCGGCGGGCAGGTCGTTGCACTCAAACTCGGCCTCCGCCCGCTCCAGCGGCCACGGGAGGTGGTGGATGTCGCCCCGCAGCAACCCGCCCGAGCGAGTGCTGGTGTACAGCGAGTAACGAGCGGTGAGGAACTGCTCGATCGGCCCCTGCGCCAGCTGCCCCAGCCCACGGTAGCGGGCGCGAAAGGTCGCCTTCCGTGAAGAAAGCAGCCGCTCGCTGCGGTAGCGGATCTCCCGGTTGCGGCCGGGCTCGGTCCCATAGCTCAGGCTCATGCGCGCCCAAAAGTAAGGCAGCCGGAAGACCGTGCGGGCGATCGCAACGGCCAGTGGATTGCTCGCGTCGAGTGAGTAGAAGTAGACGCCGGTCCGGTTGGTGCCGCGTTCCCGTACATAGGTGCGCAGGTTGAGCTCAGGGAAAGCGCGGGCCCCGGGCACGCTGGGCAGCCCGTGCAGATGAATGCCGTCCATGGCAAACGGCACGACGCCCAGCCACGCCGAGCCGTCAAAGGTGTCGGCCACCAGCCCCGGCGGCAGCGTGCGGTCCACTTCGGCCGCGGGCACGGGCCAATGCGCGAACAGGAGGTCGTTCCAGCGTTGCCGCATGATCCAGGGGCGCTGGGGCAGGGGTCCGGTCCGATGCTCGATGCTCCGCAGCACGTCCTCTCCGGAGCCGGTTGCGGCGGTCGGCCGGAGTGTCTCCGGGGGTATTTCCCGGTCTGTTTCCCGGTCTGTTTCCTGGGGCATACCGCCTATTTTCTCTCACCGGCACTCGGATGCTTATGAAAAACGGTGTGGCAGCAGAGGCGATATGCTGGGAGGCGATGGAACCTCCTCAGCTCCCCAGCCACGCCGGCCCGGATGTGTACGCGGTGCACGGTGCCGATCCGGAGGTTTTGGCCTATGCCATGGCCAAGTATTCCCGCTCGGCGTTGTCGCTTAAGGAGTCGCTGCGCGAGATTAGCGCGCAACGGGCCGAGCAGTTTCTCAATACGTTTTACTTTGCCTACGGCCACCGCTCCATCGCCGACCTGGCGCACCTGGCTTTCGCAGTCGAGCGCTTGTCGCTTCTGGCCGCGATCGTGCTGGTTGACGAACAGCGCTGGGACGGGCAGGAGCGCTCGACCCGCTACCAGGATTTTGAGCGGAGCGGCTGGTATACGCCGAGTTTTGCCGCGGAAGGCGACCGGGTCGCCTACGATGATGCCATCCGGGCATTGCTGGCGAGCTACCGCGAGGTGTCGGACGGCGTTTTCGAAAGCCTGCGTGCCGGCACCGACCGGCCGGCTGACATGAAGCCCGATGCCTTTGACCGCACATTGCGCGCCCGGGCCTTTGATGTGGCGCGTTACCTGCTGCCGCTGGCCGCCAATACTTCACTGGGGCAGATTGTGAACGCCCGGACACTGGAAGGGCAGGTGTCGCGGCTGCTGTCGCATCCACTGGCCGAGGTGCGGGCGCTGGGCGAGGCGCTGCGAGCAGCAGCTGCCGGCGAGGCCTGGCGACCCGATGGTGGCCCTGCCGTCCGCGTCTCGCCGACGCTGGTGAAGTATGCCGTGCCGAACTGCTATGCGGTGGAAACCCGCACGCTGATGGCCGAAGCCGCCGCGGCGCTGATGGGCGACACAACCGTTGCACCCGCGCCGGTGGTGGACCTGATTGACGACGCCGATGCGCTCGAAGTGGACCTGGCCGCGAGCCTGCTTTACTCGGCCTGCCACTACCCTTACCGGCAGCTGCGCGACCATGTGGCCGCCCTGCCGGCTAAGCAGCGCGACGAGATCGTCGACCTGGGGCTGCGCGAGCGCGGGCGGCATGATGAGCTGCTGCGCGAGTTCGCCGCTGGCCATCGCCTGCGGTTTGACCTGTTGATGGACGTAGGCGGCTTTCGCGACATGCACCGGCACCGTCGCTGCGGGCAGCTTTTGCAAGGCTTTACCGGGCGCCACGGGTGGGAGACGCCCGATGGTCTGGACGCGCTGGAGCCGGTATTTACGCAGGCTATGGAGGCGGCCCGTACGTCGGCGACCAGGCTGGGCGAAGGAGAATCTGCTGCAAACGTCGAAGCCGCGCCATACCTGCTGCCGCTCGCGACGCGCACCCGTGCCTTGTTTCGGATGGATTTTGCCGAAGCGCTGTACATAGCGGAGCTGCGTTCCGCGCCGCAGGGGCATATCTCATACCGGCGCGTGGCCTGGGAGATGTATCGAGCGGTCGCGGCGCGACACCCCGGATTGGCACGGCACTTCCGCGTGACGGATGTGAATGCTCCTCTTGACCTCCTGAAACGCTGACCTTCCAAAACTCTGGTGGCACCGGAGCTCGATCCCCTATAGCCGCTTCTGCGGCGACTTGCCAGCAGATTCTTTGACTGGGCAGCACGGAAGGCACGTGACGTTCGTGTTTGCGTTTTCTTCGCCTTTTGGCGCACGAAATGATAATCTATGCATAGCCTCTGTTCCAGTTTCGGACATCATCGCCGGGGTCGGTCGGCTCACCCCAAGACATCTTGCGAACTGGCTCATGCGTCATTTTCGGGGGAAGACACAGCGTGGCGGAAGAACGGTCTCGGGCAATCGAAGCAGCACTCGCGCAGTTGGACAAACAATTCGGCAAAGGCTCGGTCATGCGTTTGGGCAGCCGTGACAAGCTGGAAATCTCGGCCATTTCGACCGGATCCATCTCGTTCGACGCGGCGCTCGGGATCGGCGGCGTCCCTCGGGGTCGCGTGATCGAAATCTTCGGGCCGGAGTCGTCCGGTAAAACAACAATTACGCTCCAGATCATCGCGGAAGCTCAGAAACTGGGCGGCCTGGCGGCCTTTGTAGACGCCGAGCACGCGCTGGACCCGGTGTACGCGAAGAAACTGGGCGTCGACACGGACAATCTCCTGGTCTCGCAGCCCGATTACGGCGAGCAGGCGCTTGAGATCGTGGAAGCACTCGTGCGTTCCAACGCAGTCGACGTGTTGGTGGTCGACTCGGTCGCGGCCCTGGTGCCGAAAGCCGAGCTCGACGGCGAAATGGGCGATTCGCACATGGGTTTGCAGGCCCGGCTCATGTCGCAAGCCTTGCGCAAGCTCACCGGAACGGTATCGAAGTCGCGAACCTGCTTGATCTTTATCAATCAGATCCGCGAAAAGATCGGCGTGATGTTCGGCAACCCGGAAACGACCACGGGCGGCAAAGCGCTCAAGTTCTACTCGTCGGTGCGCATCGATATCCGGCGTATCGCGGCGGTCAAAGAGGGCGATGTGGTTGTCGGCTCCCGGACCAAGGTCAAGATCGTCAAGAACAAGGTCGCCGCGCCGTTCCGCGAGGCCGAGTTCGACATCCTGTACGGCGAAGGCATTTCGCGCGAAGGCGATGTGCTGGACCTCGCGGTGACGCACAACGTGGTCGATAAGTCGGGAGCCTGGTACAGCTACTCGGGCGAGCGTATCGGCCAGGGCCGTGAAAATGTGCGGCAGTTCCTGAAGGACAACAAGGAAACCTTTGCCCGGATTGACAGTGCGGTACGTGCCAAGCTCGGCATCGCCGGCGCAACGGCGGCAGCCCCGATTCCGCCCATACCTTTGGATGGTCCCGTGCTGGCACAGGAAGCCGTGCGAGTAGCAAAGCGCGGGTAGTCCGCCGATAGATCATTCCCGCAAGAGGCACGCCCTTCAAAACGCGCGCCTTTTGCAGCGGACCTCCTGTGAGAACGTACGCCGATCGTGCACACAAGCAAGTCGGTGCGGCTGAATGCCGATGCTTGACGCTCGGTGATGCCGATGGTGAGTGCCTGGAATCCGCCATGGATTGAAGTGGCCGCCGTGTTTCAGCTGCCGCGTTCAAGCTTCCCTTGTGTGCCTGCTACACTCAAGCCGCGATGCACACCGTCACAGCTATCTATCCCGGCTCGTTCGATCCCGTCACCAACGGGCACCTGGACCTGGTGACTCGAGGGGCAAAGCTGTTCGACCACCTGATCGTAGGAGTTCTACGGAACTCGGCGAAAAACCCTTTGTTTTCGGTTGCGGAACGTGTCGAGATGCTACGGGAGGGAGTAGCGGGCTTCGCCAATGTCGAGGTCGCGACCTTTGAAGGACTACGGGTTGACTTCGCTCGTGAGCGAGGAGCGCATGCCCTGCTGCGTGGCATTCGAGCCATTTCGGACTACGAGTACGAACTCCAGATGGCGCATATGAACCGCCGCTTGAATCCAGAGGTCGAGACAATTTTCCTGATGCCGGACGCCCAGTACTCTTATGTGAGCTCGCGATTGGTCAAGGAAGTGTTTCGACTCAGCGGTTCGGTGGATGGGTTGGTGCCGGAGTTCGTGATCGAACGGCTCAAGCGCCGGGCCGCTGCCGAACCGCTGGTTTAGGCGGGCTCTTCGGTTTCTGTGCTGCGTATCTTCAGCAGGTCAAGCATGGGCGTCGTGCACATGGTCGTGACAAGCGCCATGACGACCAGCATCGTGAACAGCGTGGGTGAAAAAACGCCTACGTTGTAGGCAATGTTGAGCACGATCAGCTCAACCAGGCCGCGGGTGTTAAGCAGCGCGCCAAGCGCCCATGCGGCGCGCCAGCTTTGCCCGGACCAGCGCGCGGCGAGTACCGCACCGCCGACCTTGCCGCCGACC
>CAXTYP010000228.1:0-4755 GCA_964248435.1 uncultured Acidobacteriaceae bacterium
AGGTGTCATCGGCTTCGGTCCCCGACAGCATTCCGTTCGTGCGTCCCGCGCGCTATTACCGCCCAGAGCTCGACGTACTGCGCTGCCTGGCATTTGTGCTGGTCTTCAGTTCGCACGTGCTGCCGTTCCCACACGCAGCCACCGGGTTTCAGCTCTTGTATGCCGTGCAGGAAGGTGTTTCCGGCGGCGTCCCCTTGTTTTTTATTCTGACGTCGTTCCTGATCACCGAGCTGCTGCTGCGCGAGCACGAAGCGACCGGCACCGTCCACATCCGTTCCTTTTATGTCCGGCGCATCCTGCGCATCTGGCCCTTGTACTTTCTGGCCCTGGCCGGTGCCCTTCTTCTGCCACATGTGATCCACAGCTTTGACCCGGTCGGGGCGTACATTGCGCCATTTCTGCTGCTCGGCGGCAACTGGGTCATTGTTCTTCACGGCTGGTTTCATAACCCCATGCTCACCCCCTTGTGGAGCACCCCGGTGCAGGAGCAGTTCTATCTCCTGTGGCCCTTGCTGGTGGTTCGCGGCGGCCCGCGAGGCGTTCTTGCGCTGGCATGCGCCATTCTGCCCATGGCATGGGCGCTTGACTACGCCCTGCCGGCCCTCCACTACACACGCAGCCCCGACCTGTGGTGCAACAGCCTGAGCCAGTTCCAGTTTTTCGCTCTCGGCTCCATGCTGGCGGTCCTGTTTCACCGGCGTTCCCCGCGACTTTCAACCCCCATGCGGCTTCTGATGTTTTTCGCTGGCGCGACTGCCTTTTTTCTTTCCGGCACACCGCTCCACTTCATCAATGACTTCCAGCCCTCCACGCCCTTTCAAACACTGCTGGGCTACCTCGCGCTTGATGCCGGGTGTATCTGCATGTGCCTCGCCTTTTTGGGCGCCACGATGCCCAGGATGGCGCGCCCCCTCATCTACCTCGGCAAGATCTCGTTTGGCATGTACATCTTCCACTACACGGTTCTGGCTATTGTTGCGGCCGCGGTCAAGGCGAAGCTGCACCTGCCGTACCCCGTCCAGCTCACGACGACGTACCTGCTCACGGGGCTGCTTTCAGTCGCGGTGGCTTCGGTCTCCTACCACTATTACGAGACGCCGTTTTTGCGACTGAAAAGCAAGTTCACCTTTGTGCGGTCGCGTCCGACCTAGGCCTTACATCCAGACAACAGGGGCTATTTCGGTCGTTCCAGTGAGAACCGGTCCCCGGTTCTCACGTATTCCGCCCCTGCCATACGGCCCACCGCGCGCAGCTTGTCGGGTGCGATGTGGAGCTTCGGCTCCAGCACGCGTTCACTCACGTGAAAGCGCAGTACGTCACCCAGTACCAGCCAGCCGCCCAGCGGCAGTGGGCTGACCTCGATGATCTCCCGCAGCCGGCACTCGATCTGCACGGGAGCTTCCGCGACTCGCGGCGCCCCGACCAGCTCGCCCGCAACCGCGGTCAACCCGGCCACCGCAAACTCATCCACGCCGGCCGGCAGGGCTGCGGCGGTCTGGTTCATGGGCCCGGCCAGCTCTTCACAAACGACATTCACCACGAATTCGCCGGTCGCGCGGATATTTTCAAGCGTGTCCTTGGTCGTGCGCAACTCCTCGGCCGGCTCCCGCGCGGCAGGGCAGAAGCAGACCACAGGCGGGTTCGCGCTCACAACCGTGAAAAACGAGTAGGGGGCAAGGTTCCGCACCCCGGCGGCGTCGACCGTTGAAACCCATGCGATGGGCCGCGGCACCACGACGCCGGACAGCAGCTTATAGTTGTCGGCCGCTGTTAAAGTGGCTGCGTCAAAACTCGGCATACCTTTTATTTCCTTTTCGATACGATTGTGGCCGGCACAAACGCCCTGCCTCCATGTTGGACGAGGTTGGACGAGGTTGGACGAGCTTTGCCGGGCGATCGCTGGGCCACTCTATGTGCCTTGCTTTCACCGCCGGGCTCGACCATCCGAGCCGGCTCCCGTGTTCATCTTCATCCAAAATCTTGTGCTCCGTGCGATGCTGGAAGGGAAAGGGCCACCGGCAATGGTTGGCACAAAAAACCACCTTCGCGCATCTCAAAGAGACGACCGTCGCACCCGCGCCCAACCCAGGAGAGCCTTGCGCCACATGTTTGAATTTCATTTTTCGCGGACTGCCCGCGACCGCTTCGGCGTCGAAGGGGTCCTGTTCTCCTACGACGGCAATGCCATCTTCGCCGACCCGCGCGGCAGCCGCACCCTGGCGCACCGCATGAACGAGGCGCGTGGCGCGGCGAGTGACCCTGCCACGCAGGTCCAGCCCGCTGCCTTGTTCGCCATGGGCCTGATCGACGAGGCCACGCACGCGCTGCTCGATTACTACCGCAAGCACGTCCGGCCCACGGTCATCACCGAAGCCCTGGAGCACTTCTCCGCGCAGGTCGGCCCGGTCGAGCTCGACCGGCTGCTGCTTGCTTTTGCCACCGAGTTCCCGAATGCCGAGGTTTATGCCGGGAAGCAGACGCCCGAGGGCTGGCTTGCAGGCGCGACAGAAGGCTTTCCGCACCGGGAGGCCGCTTTTGAAGAACTGCTGCTATTGTGGCTCGCGAACCGCAACCCCGCCTTTGCGCCGTTCCGCGAGCTGTTTGACGAAACGCCGCTGGTGGAAACCACCGTGTATCCCGAGGTCCCGGCCGGCTTTCCGGATTTCTTCGCGGCGCTGCCGGAGCTGGGCGAAGGCCGCGGCGGCCTGCTGGACCTGCTGCTTTCTGTCACCGGGGGCGGGGGTTCGCTGACGGACCAGCTCGCTCGTCTGCGCGCTCGCTGGGGCTTCGCGGTCGATGAGCTGTTGCGCCGCGTCTTGCTCGCCGGCGATGTGCTGAAGGAAGAAGAGCTCGCGCTTTGGCGACGGACCCATCCGGTTGGCCATGGGGCGCAGGGCGGTATCGAGGCCCACGCCGAGGTGCCCAACTATGCCGCCGGCATGCACGAGTACGAGCACTTTTCGCCCGACCAGGACTGGATGCCGCGCACCGTCATGATCGCGAAAAGCACCTATGTCTGGCTTCACCAGCTTTCGCGCTTTTATGGCCGCGAAATTCACACCCTTGACCAGATTCCCGATGAGGAGCTCGCGACGCTGGCCGAACGCGGCATGAATGCTCTCTGGCTCATCGGCGTGTGGGAGCGCTCGCGCGCGTCGGAAACCATCAAGCACCTGTGCGGCAACCCGGACGCCGTCGCCAGCGCTTACTCGCTTTACGACTACCGCATCGCCGAAAACCTGGGCGGCGAGCCGGCTTACCGCGCCCTGCGCGACCGCGCGCTTCGTCACGGCATCCGACTCGCCAGCGACATGGTGCCCAACCACATGGGCATCGACTCGCCCTGGGTCGTCAATCACCCTGAGTGGTTCCTTTCGCGCAGCGACTCGCCCTACCCCGCCTACTCGTTCAACGGCCCCGACCTGTCCGGCGACGACCGTGTTGAAATCAAGATCGAGGACCACTACTACGAGCAGACGGACGCCGCGGTCGTCTTTCTCCGTCGCGACAAGTGGACCGGCGATCAGCAGTACATTTATCACGGTAACGACGGCACGAGCTTCCCGTGGAACGACACCGCGCAGCTCAACTACCTGAGCGCGCAGGTCCGCGAGCAGGTCATGGAGACCATTCTCCAGGTCGCGCGCCAGTTCCCCATCATTCGTTTCGACGCCGCCATGACACTTGCCAAGCGCCACATCCAGCGGCTTTGGTTTCCCACGCCCGGCTCCGGTGGCGCCATCCCTTCGCGCGCTGAAAGCGCCATGACCACCTCCGAGTTCGACGCCGCCATCCCCGAGGAGTTCTGGCGCGAGGTCGTTGATCGCGTCGCCCGCGAAGTGCCCGGCACCCTGTTGCTGGCTGAAGCCTTCTGGCTCATGGAGGGCTACTTCGTCCGTACGCTGGGCATGCACCGCGTTTACAACTCGGCCTTTATGGTCATGCTGCGCGACGAGGATAACGCCAATTACCGCAAGGTTTTAAAGAATACGCTGGAGTTCGACCCCGGCATCATGAAGCGCTACGTCAACTTCATGTCGAACCCGGACGAACGCACCGCCATCGACCAGTTCGGCTCCGGCGACAAGTTCTTCGGCATCGCCACGCTGATGGCCACGCTGCCCGGCCTGCCTATGTTCGGCCACGGCCAGGTGGAGGGCTTTACCGAAAAGTACGGTATGGAGTACTACCGGCCGCGCTTTGACGAGTGGTCGAACAACGACCTGGTCGCGCGGCACAACCGTGAGATCGCCCCCTTGCTCCACCAGCGCGACCTGTTCGCCGAGAGCGAGAACTTCCTCCTTTATGACTGCTGGGGCGACGGCGGCCAGGTCGAGGAGAATGTTTTCGCGTTCTCCAATCAGCGCGACGGCAAACGGGCGCTGGTTATTTACAACAACAGCTACTCCGGTGTGCGCGGTACACTCCACCAATCCGCCGCCTACATGGATAAGGGCGCGGGCCAGCTTCGCCAACGGTCGCTGAGCGACGCTCTCGCTTTGCCGACAGATCGCGATACGATCCTGGCCTGGCGCGACAACGCCACCGGCCTTTCCCACCTGCGGCGCGCCAACGAGTTCAGTGAGCGCGGCTTCCCGGTCGACCTCCGCGGCTACGGCTACACCGTTCTGCTGGACTGGCGCGACCTGCGCGCTGATGCAACCCACGCCTGGGATCGCCTTTGCGACCTGCTTGCCGGCCGAGGCGTCGAAAATCTCGACCGCGCGCTGCTTCAACTCGAGCTCGAACCCGTCC
>CAXTYP010000229.1:0-4742 GCA_964248435.1 uncultured Acidobacteriaceae bacterium
GGGCACTCCACTCACGGCAGCGGTGCCGGCCCCGCTCGCGGTGGTCGCTCCCGCGCCTGATCCGCCCGGCACATCGGCCAGCGAAGGGACGCCGGCGGGAACCGCAGGCGACAAGGCCGGTGCCGACTTGCTCGCCACCTGGACGGTCCCGCGTGTGCGACCGCGTCCGGCAAACCGCGTCCGATCCACCTTTTTCTTCTTTTTCGGCTGTGGCGGCTGGTACGCGCTGAAGATCGGCCGCATCTCGTTGCGAGACGACCCTGCATCGACATAGCCCGGCTTGATATCGATCGAGGCCTCTTCACGAAGACGCGTCAGGTAAGCCCGCAAGGCGGGCTGCATCTTTTCCATCCCGACTGCCTCTTCCACCTGGGGCTGCACCGCTGTGAAAGGCTGCTCCCCCGCCGGGGTGTGCTCGTCCACCTTGAGGATGACAAAGCCCTGCTTGGTCCGGATCGGCTCGGTGTACTGCCCTGGCTGCAGGCTAAAAGTCGCTTTCTCAAGCACATCGGCCAGCTGCCCGCGCTTGAAGTCGCCGAGCGCGCCGCCCTGGGTTGCAGTCGGTCCGCCGGAGCTCGTCTTGGCCACATCAGCGAAGCTCTTGCCGGCCTTAAGCTGCGCGGTCACGGCGTCGGCCTTGGTTTGCGCTTCGGCCACCTGCGCCGCATTGTCCGGATCGGCGGTCGGAATCAGGATTTCCGAGAGCTTCACCTGCTCCGGCGTAGCGAACTGGTCTTTGTGCGCGTCATAGTAGGCTTGCTCGTCGGCACCCGTGATGTTGATACGACGGCCCACGTCTTCGCGAATGACCTGCGAGGTGATGACACGATTCTGGATGCTGGCCTTGAAATCGGCGAACGAAACCCCCTGCTGTTCGGCCGCTTTTTCCAGCGCTTCCATTGAGTCCAGGTTGTTTTGCTTGCGCAGGTCGTCCAGCTGGCGAATCGTTTCCGTTTCGCCGGTGATGCCGAGCTGCTTGCCCTTCGACAGCAGCAGCTGATTGTCGATCAGGTCGCGCAGCAGCTGCTTTTTCTGGTCGTCCAGCTCGCCCTGCGACCAGTTGCGCTGCTTGCCCTGCTGTTCCAGCTCGTTTTCGGCCCTTGCATAGTCTGAAGAGCTGATGACCTGGTTGTTGACCCGCGCGACGATATCCTCAACCACCTCGCCGTGGAACGGGGCGTCAGGCGCGGCAGCGGCGGCGTTGCGGCTCACCGGCGCGTTTGCGAGCGAGGGCGAAGACTGCGCCAGGAGCGGATTTGCTACCGAGAGCGAAAGAGCGGCGGCGAGGGCCCCCGTCAGCGAGGTACGAAATACGGAGATGCGGATTCTCATCAAAATGGGTTTCAAAACCTTGTGCAACGGGCGTCCGGGCCGTTGGTCATTTGCAGGTCGTACCCCGGACCGTTTGCATATCGTATTCGATAGCGTTCTTGAGTCCAATTCTACGCGGAGGGGCCTTGGGCTGTCCCGGGCAACGGAGAAAGATTGCGCGTCGATTCCCCATTCGGGAACGACGGTGGCATAGCCCCCCACCGCGCCCGGCAGGTTGGCCGCCGGGTAGGCATCTCCTCGAAGACCGTTTACCCTTTAAAGCTATGGAGCAGATCATCTCGGGCGTTCTGCGCTTTCAGCGCGAGGTCTATCCCCGGCGCGAAGCCCTCTTCCAGGACCTGTCCCTCGGCCAATCGCCCACGGCCATGTTTATCGGCTGCGCCGACTCGCGCATCGTGCCCGAAATGCTGACGCAGCAGGATCCCGGCTCCTTATTTGTGGTCCGCAATGCCGGCAACATCGTCCCGCCTAGTTCCACCGTGCCGGGCGGGGTCACGGCGTCGATCGAGTACGCGGTTGCCGTCCTGGGTATCCCCGATATCGTCATCTGCGGCCACTCCGGCTGCGGAGCCATGACCGCCATCCTGCGCGGGGCCGAGCAGCTGGAGAAGTTGCCCGCAGTCGCCCGCTGGCTCCACTACGCCGATAGTGCTCGCGACGCCGTGGCCGCCGCTCACCCGCATGCCGGCGAGGCCGAAAAGCTCGAAGCCCTGATCCGCGCCAACGTCCTGGCCCAGCTCGATAACCTCCGCACTCATCCCGCCGTGGCCGAGTGCGTCGCAGCCGGCCAGCTTCGCCTGCACGGATGGGTGTATGACATCGGGTCGGGCGAGGTGGAAACCTTTGACGCCCGGCTTGGCCGCTGGGTGCCGCTGGCCGAACAGCCGGACGTTCACGCCACCGGGGGACAAACGGCCGCGGAGAGCTGACCGCCGGGGTTGTAGGCCGCCGCGTTATACTTTGGGCAGCGCCTCCCGAGGTCCCAGCCCTATCATGTCTCCCCGTACCCGCCGCACCGCGTTTTCCCTTGCTGCTTTTTTTACCGTGTGCGGCCTTGCCGGGGTTGTGGCCAGCCAAAGGGTGCGCGCGGACTCGGCTGACTCGGATGCAGTCTTTCGCGACTCGCTGAAGCAGTTCGCTACCGTTTACTCGACCGTAAGCCAGAACTACGCCGAGCCGTTTACCGGCGATAAGCCGTCCGACACCATCTACGACGGCGCGATTCCGGCGATGCTGCGCACCCTTGATCCCCACTCTAATTTTTTTGACCCCAAAAGCTACGGCAAGCTGATGGAAGAGCAGCGGGGCCGTTACTACGGCGTCGGCATGCTGATCCAGCCGCAGCTGATCGGTGACAAGCAGCGTACGGTTGTGCTGAAGCCCTTCGCAGGCACCCCGTCGTACAAGGCCGGCATCCACCCCGGCGACATCATCACCGCGGTTGACGGCAAGTCCACGGATGGGCTTTCGTCCGACGACGTAGTGGCGCTGCTCAAGGGCGAAAAAGGGACCCATGTCCGGGTCACCGTCGCGCGCGCCGGTACGTCGGGCGGCAGTGCCGACACCCTGAACTTCGACCTGACCCGCGCCGAAATCCCCAACAACTCGGTTGATTTGAGCTATGAGATCCAGCCCGGCATCGGCTATATCCATATCAAGGCCGTGCAGGAAACGACCGGCAAGGAAGTCTCGGACGCGCTTTCCAATTTTGGAGAGATGAAGGGTCTCGTCCTCGACCTCCGCGACAACCCCGGCGGCCTGCTCAACCAGGCGGTCGCGGTGTGCGACCAGTTTCTCAAGCGCGGCGAGGTGATCGTGTCGCAACGCGGCCGCGCCTACCCGGAGCAGGTCTACCGCGCCACCCACGGCAACGACGGCCGCAACTACCCCATCGTGATCCTGACCAATCACGGCACGGCATCCGCCGCCGAGATCATCTCCGGCGCGCTGCAGGACCACGACCGCGCGCTGATCGTCGGCACCACTACCTTTGGCAAGGGCCTGGTCCAGACCGTCTACCAGCTTTCGGATAACACCGGGCTGACGCTGACGACCTATCACTATTACACCCCGAGCGGCCGTCTGATCCAGCGCAACTATGAGGGCGTGTCGCTTTACGACTACTACTCGAACCACGGCAAGCCGCAGGCCGACAAGGATCGCGAGGTCAAGCTGACCGACTCGGGTCGCACGGAGTATGGCGGCGACGGCATAGCCCCCGACGTGCCGTTTGAAGAGCCCAAGCCCGTCCACATCCAGCGCGTCCTGATCGCGCACTACACGTTTTTCGACTTCGCCCAGCGCTGGCTTGCCAACCACCAGGTCGCGAAGGACGCCCAGGTCACCCCGGAGATGGTCGACGCGTTCAAAGCGTTTCTGCGCGAGAAAAATATCGCCTACACCGACGCGGAGATGACACCGGTGCTCGACTGGGTCAAGGCCAACATCCTTGCCGAGCTGCTGAGCACGACCTATACCGAGGAAGACGGCGCCCGCGCGCGCGCGCAGTGGGATCCTGAGATTAAAAAAGCCGTGTCGGTGATGACGCAGGCTGCTGACCTGGAGCAAGCCGCCGAACGCGCCGAGGCCGCGAAACAGGCGGTCCATAGCGGCATGCCTTCGACCATGTAGGCCTGTCGCATGCATCCTGATTTGCGTTTCGCCATCCCTGCTGACACGCCCGCCCTGATCGCGCTCGTCAACGCCGCCTACCAGGTGGAGAAGTTTTTCAAAGTCGGCGAGCGCACCGACGAAAATGAAGTCGCGGCGCTGCTGGCAAGCGGGCGATTCTTGCTATTGGAGCAGGCAGACACGCTGCTGGGCTGTGTTTACGTCGAATTACGCGGCGAGCGTGGCTATCTCGGCATGCTTGCCGTGTCGCCCCACCACCAGAAGCAGGGCATTGGCACCCGCCTGATCGCGGCTGCCGAGGAGTTCTGCCGCGAGTTGGGCTGCCGCATCATGGAATTGACGGTCGTTGACCTTCGCACGGAACTGCCGCCGCTTTACGAGCGATTCGGCTATCGCGTGACCGGCACGGCGCCCTTTCCGGCTGACACCATGCCCGTCAAGCTTCCGTGCAGCTTCGTTGTGATGCAAAAGCCCTTGCCGGCAAGTGACTAGCTCCCCCGCGTGTGCCGCCTGCCCCGGTTGTTCTCGGCTCCACCCGGACTAGTGATTGCTGGCGCCCTGGCTATCGCCAGGCGTATAGGGCCCCAGCTTACTTGAGGCATTGTTGATGTTGACGACGCCGCAGGCTTCGCGCCCACCGGCATTTCCTGACGGATCGGTCTTCATATCATCCGCCCCCTGGTGCACGATGATGGACGTGCCGCCGTTCGCGAGGATAGAGTTCGGCTTCGACAGGTCCAGCGTAATGTCCTTGGTGGTGAAGGTCTTCTTTACCGTCC
>CAXTYP010000230.1:0-4691 GCA_964248435.1 uncultured Acidobacteriaceae bacterium
GTACCGTGCGCGCCGCCTCGCGTCCTGCGGCTTCGGTTTCGCGCACCAGCCACTTTTTGCGCACCATGCCGTCCAGCAGCTCGCGCGTGGCACTGGTCGCGGTTCGCACGCTGCCGACCCGCGCGGGCTCACCATTTTCCAGGTAGTTCAGCACGCTGTACTCGGTGTCCTGCTCGGCCGGTGTTTTTCTCGAGCGACGGGAGGACCCCTGCTCCGCGCCCGCATACAAAGCGGCTCGACCAGCTTCCGCAATCCGCAGCAGCACCCGCTTTCGCACCTCCGCCACCAACGGGGTCATCGCCCGAAGCACCTCGCCCAGCGGGCACTGGTAGTAGCCGGCGATCCAGGCCGCCAGGGCCATCCCGTCGGCTGAAACCACCGGCTCCGTATCCATGACAGCCAGCAAGGGTTTCGCTTCGACGGGCGGCGGATCGTCGTGCAGGCGGGTCACAATGCCCGACATCTTTTCATTGCGAAATGGGACCAGCACCCGCGCGCCCACCACGGGCTCCCCTTCGGCACAGCGGTAGGTCCACACGCGGTCGATCGGCACTGGGAGCGCCACAT
Source organism: uncultured Acidobacteriaceae bacterium (assembly GCA_964248435.1). Taxonomy (GTDB): domain Bacteria; phylum Acidobacteriota; class Terriglobia; order Terriglobales; family Acidobacteriaceae; genus EB88. Next base: position 568 of record CAXTYP010000230.1, read on the forward strand.
CGCAGAAAGAGGCCACTTTGGCGAGGGTATCAGGTCGAAGACAAAAGAAAAGGCAGGCCCGAAGGCCTGCCTTGTTCCCGTGGGAGCTACAGCTTTACTTGCCCAGCAGCGTCAGCACCCCTGGCAGGTTGAAGGAGCCCCAGCCCGTGACCGGATCCCACCCCGTCGTGACCGGCAGCGAGCTGTCCGACCCAAAGCTCAGGTCGTAATAGCTGGTGCTGGTGCCGTGGTAGATGGCGCTCAGGAAAGGCGAGCTGTTTTCCGGAGCAATCAAATCGTCGGCAGTGAAGCTTTTGATTGCGCCGTTCGCAAAGATTGCCCCATACACGTTGAACTGGGTCGGCGGCGGCACCACGTCGGTGACCGCCGGGGTGTTGGCATACCGCGCGATGTACGGAGCAGCCTGCCCAAGGGGAAAGCCGAAAATCTGGTCGGCCAGCGCCCACTCCGCCGAGAAGATCGGCGAGGCCAGGCTGGTACCCCCGTAAACCTCGAAGTACTGCGCGCCGCCCACCGTGATGATGATTTCAGCACCGGTGTAAGGATCCGCCAGCGCTGAAACGTCCGGCAGCTGCCGCCCCGTACCGCCCAAAGCCGCCTGGTAGCTCGGCAGCTTGAAATACTGGCTGGTGCCGCCGCCGGCTCCGAACAGGAATCCTTCCACAATTGGGGGATTCGAGATGGTTGACTTGTTGCTCAGGCGAGTGATGTTGGTGCCCCAGCCGATCTGCACCGGGGAGCCGTCAAGCGGCGAAAACGCGTTGCTGGTGCCGCCGATCGCCGTCGCATACGGCGAGTCCGCTGGCGAGCTCACGTCCACGGGCCCCTGCTCCGCCGCGGCATCGTCGCCGCTGTCGCCGGAGGAAAAGTTCACGGAAATGCCCTCCAGCGCGGCCAGTTCGCAAACCTCGTCCCACGACGTCACGCCCTGCGGGTCTGCCTGCAACTCACCCTGTCCATAGCTGTTGGAGATGATGTTGGCCAGGTGGTTTTCAACCACGTACAACACCGCTGCCTGCAGGTCGTCGTCGTTATTGGTAGGCGCGGCCACCAGCAGGATTTTGGCATCCGGCGCGATCGCGTGCGTCCATTCGACGTCCAAAGTCGTTTCGCCGGCCCAGCCGGCATCGGCCTTGGTCACCGGCTGCGGCTCCAGCACCTGGAAGCTGGTCGCTGTCGGTGCCGGCAGGCTGTAAATCTGGCTAAAGGTTTTCAGGTCGGCGGTGATGGTCGGCGAGCCATAAGCGTCCACAATGGCTACCGTTTGACCCTTGCCCGTGTAGCCCTTGCCGTACACGGTATCCAGGCCGTAGAGCCGGTGCACATCCTGCGGGGAGTAGCCGCAGGTCGGCAAGGTACCGGGAGTCGTGTTCGTGATGTTCGCACCGTAGCCCAGCCCGTGGTAGCCGGCGGCTACGGTCGGGTTGTTCAGGTACACGGTTTCCGGCTGGTAAAAACATTGCGACGAGTACAGGGCGCCATCAGGATTTTGCCCGGCCGTGGCCGGCTTCATTCCCAGCGGCTTGCCGGTATCCGGATCCAGCGGGCGCACGCTGTAAGGCTTCATGGTGGTTGAAACACCGGTCACAGCCTTGACCAGGCCGGCGGCCTCGTTCCCAAGCGAGGGAACGCTGGCCAGGGCGCTCACCGTGACGCCGGCACGGGTGCGATATTGGCTGACCGTGGTGTGGAATGCCGCTTCAAAGTCCGAGGTCTGCCCTGCGATCTTCAGCGACAGGTTGTTGCTATCCGTGCTCACCACGCGCAGGTTGCGCGCGAGCAGCTCTTTTTTGACCGTGGCCAGCTCTTCTGCCGTGGGCGCGAACTGCTTCAGCGCTTCTGGTCCGGCAAACTTTTGAAAGGTCGGCGAACCCGGCTTGTACATCGCCTCGACCGCTGCGTCAAGCTCAGCCTTGTTATGCAGCTGCAGCCACACGGTTGCGGAAATAGGGGTGGAAGGCTGCTGACGGCCCAGGTTGATGGCTGAATGTTGAAGGGCGGGAGCGACCTGCGCCAAAGCAGACGAGGCAAGCAGTGAGGAAGAGGCCAGGGCGGCGAAAGCGGTGCGACGGACAGCTGCCTTGGAAAGAGTCGAGCAAATAGGCATGCGGCACTTCTCCTGAAGATTGATTCGGGGAACTAACAAGAACGTCCGGTACGGGCGGGCAGTGTAGGTCAAAGCAAAAAGGGCAGAAATTTCACACAAGCAGACTGGAGTACGGCGGACCGCGCAGGTTTGACACCCTGTCTCAGGTGGCCTGAGATATAGCACATCGGCCCACGGGGGCCCAAGAACTTTCTTGCTCCGCTGTCATCGACTGAAACGGAAAGTTCGTTGCAGCCTAGGAGACCGGGGCGGCAAGCTCTCGCATAACCACCTGGAGGTCGGCCCAGGCTTCCTTTTTTTGTCTCGGGTCGCGCAGCAGAAATGCCGGGTGATAGGTCACCACCAGCTTGGTCCCGTTCGCGTCGTGCACGCGCCCTCGCAGCGCACCGAGCGGGCTCTTGCTGCCCAGCAGATACGTTGCCGCCGTTGAGCCGAGCGCCACGATGATCTCCGGACGCACGATGCCGATCTGCTCAAAGAGGAATCGGACGCAGGTGTGCGCCTCGACGGGCTCGGGTACCCGGTTGGCCGGCGGCCGGCACTTGACGATGTTGGCGATGTACACCTCTTCGCGCCGAAGACCTATCGCCGTGATCATGTTGTTGAGCAACTGGCCGGCCTTGCCGATGAACGGTACGCCTTGCGCATCCTCGTCCGCTCCCGGGCCTTCCCCCACGAAGAGGAGCCGCGCGTTGGGGTCGCCGTCGCCAAAGACGATGGTATGCCGGCCCGCGAAACCCAATGGGCAGCGGGTGCAATCGCCGATCTCTGCCCGCAGCGCTTGCAGTGCAGCTCCGCGCTCGGACGGAGCAACCGCGATTGGGGCCATGACGGGCAACAGGGATGGCGGGAAAGCTGCTTTGCGAGGGGCGATCGGGGCATCCTCCAGGGTTGCGGGGTCATTTTGCAAGGCGGCAAGGGACGCGTCCTCGACAAGAGGAGAAGTTGCGAGCGACTCCGGTCGAGCCTCGGGGACAGCCGGTGCCGGAATGGTGGAGGCTGCGGCGTCGGATGGAGCCGCCGGCAGGGCAAAGCTCGCCGCACTCCGCCGGTAGAAGTCGTGTATGCCGAGATCGCGCAAAAACCCGATCTGTGCCCGCAAAGCGGTCGCGGTCTCGCGCGTCCACGCCCCGCTCACCCTAACCCCGCAGGTGGGCGACGCCGGTGCCGGTTTCGGACAAAAGCGTTTGCGGTCGGCGCATCAGCAGCGCTTCTTCAAGAATCCGGTCGGCCAGTGCGCGCTTGGACATCTCTGGCAGATCGATCGCGGTGCTCCCTGTCAGAAACGTGGCCGCATTGCGGTCGGCGTCAAAGCCCAGCCCTTCGCGCGACACATCGTTGATCACGATCGCGTCCGCGCCCTTGCGCATCAGCTTGGCGCGGCCGCTTGCCAGCGCGTCCTCGGTTTCCGCCGCGAAGCCAATCACCAGCATGCCTTCCGGGGTCCTACCCGACGACCGATGGAGCACAATCTCGCTCAGGATGTCAGCGGTCGGCTGGAACTCAAGGGTAAGCGTGCCCATGCGCCGCAGCTTTTGCCCAGCTACCACGACCGGCTTCCAGTCGGCAACCGCGGCTGCCATCACCACCATGGATGCCTCGCCCAGCCGCGCAAAGATTGCCGTCCGCATCTGCTCAGCCGTGTGCACCGGCACCAGCTCGCAACCCGCAGGCGTCGGAAGCGATGTCGGCGCGGAGACCAGGATCACACGCGCACCGCGCCGGGCAGCCGCCTCGGCCAGCGCGTAGCCCATCTTGCCGCTCGACCGGTTGCCCAGAAAGCGCACCGGGTCGATCGCCTCGCGAGTGCCGCCCGCCGTCACAAGAACCGTTTCGCCCAGCAGGTCGCGGCTGCGATGCAGCACGCCCAACACGGCTTCCGCGATCACCGGCACCGCAGCCAGGCGACCCGCGCCTTGCATGCCGCAGGCCAGCTCTCCGGTTTCGGGCGGCACAACCGTCGCGCCGCGCTCGCGCAGCAGCGCCATGTTGGCCTGCGTGGCCGGGTGCTCCCACC
>CAXTYP010000231.1:0-4673 GCA_964248435.1 uncultured Acidobacteriaceae bacterium
CGCTGTACTGGCCAGCCTCCAAACAATGGCAGGGCCGGAACTTCACCGTGAAAAACACGAAGAAACTTGCGGCCCCCGCCCATCCGAACAATCCGCAAGAGGCTCGCGGGGAATAAAATAAGGCTTGTCCGCAGCAAACCCGGCCGTCGCCGCGAGCCCGCGCCTACCTATCCCCGATACGGAGAAAGATTCCAACCTATATGAGCGACCTCGACCAGCTTTCAATCAACACACTTCGTTTTCTCGCAGTGGACGCCGTGGAAGCCGCGAACAGCGGACACCCCGGTGCCCCGCTTGGCTGCGCGCCCATGGCTTACCTGCTGTTTCACAAGTACATGCGCCACAATCCCAAGCATTCCAAGTGGCCGAACCGTGACCGCTTCGTGTTGTCAAACGGCCACGCCTCGGCCCTTCTGTACGGCGCTCTGCACCTGTCGGGCTACGACCTCGCGATCGAGGACCTGAAGCAGTTTCGCCAGTGGCACTCCCGCACGCCCGGCCACCCGGAGTACGGCGAAACAGACGGCGTGGAAGTAACGACCGGCCCGCTGGGCCAGGGTTTCGCGATGGCGGTCGGCATGGCGATGGCGGAAAAGCACCTTGCCGCCGTGTACAACAAGCCCGGCTACGACATCGTCGACCACCACACCTACGGTATCTGCGGCGACGGCGACCTGATGGAAGGCATCTCGCATGAGGCGGCCTCGCTCGCCGGCACGCTCGGCCTCGGCAAGCTGATCTTTTTGTATGACGACAACCTGATTTCACTCGACGGGCCGACCGACCTGAGCTTTACCGAGGACGTGCAGGCGCGCTTCCGCGCCTATCACTGGCATGTGCAGACGGTGGCCGACGGCAACGACCTGGACGCGCTTTCGAAAGCCATCGAAGCCGCCAAGGCCGAGACCGGCAAGCCCTCAATCATCGCGGTTCGCACGATCATCGGTTATGGCTCGCCGCTGGCCGGCACGCAAAAGGCGCACGGAGCCCCGCTGGGCGAGAAAAACACCAAGGAAACCAAGCGCACCCTGAACTGGCCAGAGGACAAGAACTTTTACGTGCCGGAGGAAGCCGCCAGGAACTGGGGCGAGATCGTGAGCACCGGCGCCAAGTATGAAGCGGAGTGGACCGAGCTGTTCGCGAAGTACAAGAGCGAGTTTGCCGAACTGGCCGAGCAATACGAGCGCGCCGAAGCCGGCAAGCTGAAGGCCGGCTGGGAAGCGACCCTGCCCTCATACCCGGCCGACACCAAGCCGATGGCGACCCGCAACGCTGGCGGCGCCATCATGAACGCCTTTGCCGACGCGGTGCCGGAGCTCTTCGGCGGCGCGGCCGATCTGACGGAATCAACCAAAACGATCCTGAAGAAGTCCGGCAATTTCCATGTCGACCCCACCGGCCGCAACATCTTCTTCGGCGTGCGCGAGTTCGCCATGTGCGCCGCGGTCAACGGCATGGCCGCGCACGGCGGCGTAATCCCTTACGGGTCTACTTTCTTCACCTTTTCGGACTACGCCAAGCCGGCACTGCGCCTGGCCGCGTTGATGCACATCCACTCGCTATTTATTTTTACGCACGACTCGATCGGTCTCGGCGAGGACGGCCCGACCCACCAGCCGATCGATCAGCTGACCATGCTGCGCGCGATCCCGCACCTCATCGACTTTCGCCCGGCGGACGCGAACGAGACCGCGGCGGCCTGGCGACTGGCGCTTGAGCATCGCGAAGCCAGCTTCATGGCGCTGTCTCGTCAGGACCTGCCGATTCTCGACCCCGCGAAGCTCAACATCTACGAGGGCGTGAGCCGGGGCGCATATGTGATCGAACACGGCAGCGACTCCCCGGACCTGCTGATGCTGTCGGCGGGTGCCGAGGTGTGGCAGATTGTGAAGGCCGCGGCCGAGCTGAAAAAGGAAGGGATTACGGCACGGATCGTTTCCATGCCGAGCTGGCAGTTGTTTGAGCGGCAGCCGGAAACCTACAAGCTCGAGGTGCTGCCGAATCACCTGCCCAAGCTCGCGGTGGAAGCAGGCGCGACGATGGGCTGGTGGAAGTGGGTGGGCCGTCATGGCGACGTGATCGGGCTCGATCGTTTCGGCGCGTCGGCCCCAGGTACACTTGCACTTGAAAAGCTGGGCTTCGGCGTCGACAACATTGTGAAGCGCGCCAAGGCCCTGCTCGCCGGTGCCGGCAAGGAAACCCCCGCGCTGGCCGGGGTGAACGAGCTGTAAGCGCGAGCAAACCATCGAACAGGCGTCCCTCCCCGGACGCCTGTTTTTTGTGCGCCAATCCTTGCACAGTTCCGCGACGGAGGTGCATCCAATGTGCCGAGGCGGGCGCGGCGAATGAGCCAGTTCACAACTATTTTCTGGGACATCGGCGGCGTCCTGCTCACCAATGGTTGGGACCATAACCAGCGCAAGGCCGTCTTCGACCAGTTTGCGCTGTCGAGCGAAGATCGCGATGAGTTCGAGCAGCGCCATGCGGTTGAAAACGATGCGTGGGAAAAAGGCGCCATCGACTTCGACGAGTATCTCAAGCGCACCCTGTTCTTCAAGCCGCGCCCGTTTACGCCGGCTGCCGTGAAGCAAGCCATTGAAGCCGGATCGACGCTGCTCCCCGACTCCGCCATGTCGATCCTGAAGGAGCTGCATGCGCGCGCGGAGGTCCGTATGGGCCAGCTCAACAATGAGTCGCGCGAGCTGAACGACATGCGCCTCCAGCGTTTTGGGCTCAGCAGACTGCTCAGCGTGTTTATCTGTTCCGGCTACGTCAGCCTGCGCAAACCCGACCCCGCCATCTACCGCCTCGCGCTGGAAGTGGTGCAGGCCCCCGCAAGGGAGACAATCTTTATCGACGACCGCCAAAAGAACGCAGACGCCGCAAGCGCTCTCGGCATGCACGGTATCCAGTACACTGGCTCCGCCGCGCTTCGCGCTGAACTGGCCCAGCTTGGGCTGCTTTAAGAATCAAGAAAGAGACAACAAACGATGAGCAACAGCGACCAAACCATGACCCCCGATCTTGTGGCGAAAGCGACCCCCAGTGCCGCCAACCGTGTGCCTGCGCCGACCATCGTCGTGATCTTCGGCGCTTCCGGCGACCTGACCAAGAAGAAACTCCTGCCCGCGCTTTTTCACCTCGAAGCCAGTGGCTTGTTGCCAAAGGAGTTCGCGGTCGTCGGCGTGGCGCGTCGCGACCTGAGCCAAAGCTTCGCGCCCGACATGAAGAAAGCCATCATCGACTCCGGCACAGATGCGAGCGACCCAAAGCTCGACGACTTCATCAAGCGGGTGACTTACTTCACCACGGACTTCGACAACTCCGACGGCTACGCGCGCTTGAAGGACACGCTGGCGAAGATGGACGGGGAGCAGGGGACCAAGGGTAACCGGCTGTTCTATCTCGCGGTCGCGCCGGAGTACTTCCAGGAGATCGTCGACAAGCTGGGCGAGCAGGGGATGGACAAGCCCGCCGAGGGTTCAACGGTACGCGTCATTATTGAGAAACCCTTCGGCCACGATCTCGAGTCGGCCAAGGCCTTGAACGACGGCGTTGCCAAGGTGTTCACGGAAGAGCAGACCTTTCGCATCGATCACTACCTCGGCAAGGAGACGGTGCAGAACATCCTCGTTTTTCGCTTTGCCAACGCGTTGTTTGAGCCGTTGTGGAACGCGGGGTACATCGAAAACGTGCAGATCACAGCCGCGGAGTCGATCGGCATTGAGGGACGAGGGCCCTTTTATGAAAAGGCCGGCGCGTCGCGCGACATCCTGCAGAACCACATGATGGAGATGCTGTCGTTTGTTGCGATGGAGCCGCCCGCGACCTACGAGGCCAAGGGCATTCTTGAAGAAAAAACAAAGCTGTTCAAAGCCATCCAGCCGCTTACAACCGAGAACGCGGCCCGCGGCCAGTACGGCCCCGGCACGGTCAGCGACGGCAAGGGCGGCAGCGAGCAGGCCAAGGCTTATCGCGAGGAAGACCGCGTCGACCCGAAGTCGGTGACGGAAACCTTCGCAGCGGTCAAGCTCGAGATCGATACACCACGCTGGAAGGGTGTGCCGTTTTACCTGCGCGCCGGCAAGCGCCTGGCAAAGCGCGTGACAGAGGTCGTCATCGAGTTCAAACAACCGGCGAAGCAGATCTTCACGGGTGCTTCACAAGCCGATGGAGCGAGCCCCTGCAAGGGCATCCCCACCAACCTGATTCGCCTTCGCATTCAGCCCGACGAGGGCATCACGTTTGTGTTCGGCAACAAGCTGCCCACGCCCGACACCACCATCTGCCCGGTGCAGTCGGTTTTCAAATACGCCGACGCGTTTGGCAAGTACACGGCGAACGGCTACGAGCGGCTGCTGCTCGACGCCATGCTGGGCGACGCGACCCTGTTTTCACATCGTGAAGCAGTGGAAGTCGCCTGGGCCCTGTACACGCCGCTGCTGGAAGCCTGGGCCAAGAACCCGCCGGCGGATTTCCCGAACTACGCCAGCGGCACCTGGGGGCCGGCAAGCGCCGACCAGCTGCTGTCAAAGAGCAAGCACAGCTGGCACGCGGTTTAAGCGGCGGTTGAAACGAGCAGGGAAGGGAACCATGGCACAACGTTTAAAAGTGCTTTACCACGTGTACAGCAGCCCCGGCGAGCTGGCCCGCGCCGCCGCGGCGCTGTTTGC
>CAXTYP010000232.1:0-4639 GCA_964248435.1 uncultured Acidobacteriaceae bacterium
TAGACGTAGTGCTCCTTGTTGGCGACCGTTTCCGCGCTGGCCGGGCGCAGGCTGCCGCCGGCCGGCAGCCGCAGGGCGTTTGCGCCGGAGCCGTCGATCTCGTGCGCGTAGTCGAAGATGCCGATCTCGTCCTCATCCGCGGCCTCCAGCAGCACGGCACCGGCGCCGTCACCGAAGAGGATGCAGGTACTCCGGTCCGTGTAATCGATCATGGAGCTCATGGTGTCGGCCCCGATCACCATCACCTTGTTCTGTGCGCCGCTTTCGATCAGCTTGGCCCCCACCTGCAGCGCGTACAGGAAGCCGGAGCAGGCCGCGCCCAGGTCAAAGCCCCAGGCGTGGTGAGCGCCGATCTTCTCCTGCACCAGGCAGGCAGTCGCGGGAAACGGCATATCGGGGCTGACAGTCGCGACGATAATCACTTCGACCTCCTCGGCGGAGATGCCGCGGTCGGCAAGGCATTGCCGGGCGGCCGCGGCGGCCAGGTCGCTGGTCGCGGTGCCCTTGCCGGCCAGGTGCCGCTCGCGAATACCAGTGCGCTCCACGATCCACTGGTCGGAGGTGTCAACCATGGTTTCCAGGTCGGCATTGGTCAGGATGCGAGGCGGCACATATGTGCCCAGGGCGCTGATCTTGGCGCGACGTACAAACTGCTTTTCGACGCTTCGCGCGCCGACCACGCTGCCCACGCGATCCGGTTGGTCCTGCTTCAAAATAAGATCTCCCCATGCAGACAAGAGTCGCGGCCGCCCCTGTTCCGGCGGCGTACCGACTCGATTGTCTCCGAGGGGGGCTGCCGTGTCGAATGACCGGCGCTTGCAATCTATGTACCGGGGTACCTGCTGCGCACGCACGAGCCCGTTGCCGTTGCTTCCTTCCGGACCTGGCGGGGTTGGCGGGATTGCGCCGCGCAGGGCCCGGCACAGCCCCAGTCTACCAGAGCAGAACCTTAAGACGCCCCCTTAGTGCCTTCGATGGTTCGGCACGCGGGAGGCCCTTTCAGGGCGCGTACTCGTTTGAGAAGTTGCGCGGAGATCGCCGCGCAATTTCTCAAAGTAGGCATGTCACGAAGTGACCGCCTCCCGCGCAGGGGGTCTCGGGTTTACTGCTTGGCAGCAGCCGGAGCGTTGCCGGGCTTGGAGTTGTAAACGACGGCGTGGTCCACGATGGCGTACAGGAGCTCGTCGGGATCCTTGAGGGCCTGCTCACGGATCCACTGGCCCGCGCGGGCACCGGCCTCCTTGTCGTCAGGCAGCGTGATGTCGCGGTTGTGGGCCGAAAGGGCGGTGAGTCGCTCCACGATATCGAAAAACGCCTCCTCGTTTTCGCCGCTCATCTGCCAGGCCTGCCGGCAGGTCGCGGTGACGAGGTGGGCGATGGGAATGGCATCGATCTTTTTCTCATTTGCATGGTTGCCAGGGGCGGCAGTCGCGGTGTTGGTGGGGGCTGCCTGCGCCCTGGCTGCGAACGGCGCGGCGCCAAGAACCAAGGCAAGGGTGGCGGTGCCCCATACTTTTGCTTGCATCGCTTGCTTCATCGGAAGATCTCCTCGGGAGTGCTGGGTTGCTGCGTGGCAGGAAAGCTCAAGGCCGCGTAATTGTGAGAGCGGTCTTACCTAGCGGTAGTAGCCATCGTGGCGATAGCGATCGTGGTGGTGATTATGGTCCTGGGCGAGTTTGCCGCCGAGTGCGCCAAGACCCGCGCCCGCAGCGCCGCCGATCAAGGCACCTTTTGCGCCGCCCCCGAAGGCCGCGCCCAGAAGGGCTCCGCCGCCGCCGCCGATCAGTGCGCCGTAGCCGGGGCCAATGCCGCCGCCATGGTGATGATGGTCGCGGTCATCCTGCCGGTAACGCTGGTCGTAGCCACCGCCCCGCATGTTGCCGCGCTCGCCGTTGTAGTAGTTGTTGTTACGCCAATTGTTGTTGTTGCCCCAGTTGTTATTGCCCCAGTTGCCCCGCTGGTCGTAGCGCTGCGCAGTGCTGTTGCTCGCGAGCGGCCCGGCAGTCGCGAAAAGCAATGCCGCGGAGACGAAAAGCGCTCTTGCCCCGAGAACTGTCTTGAACTTCTTCACCATTTTCCTCCCGTCTGTATGCTGCAATGCAGACTTATGCATTGGAGGTGAAAAAGGCCGGCTACGACTCATGCCGAGCCAGCAACTTGAGCCCTGAAACCATCGGCTAAAATATGGGTATGGCTGCAACTACCCTGACCCCGCCCGTGCCTGCCGCGCTTGAGCAGACGGCCGCACCGCGACTTGCACCACGCCTGAAGATCGGCTTTGTGTCGCTGGGTTGCCCTAAAAACCTCGTCGACAGCGAAGTGATGATGGGCATGCTGGGCGAGGCCGGGGCGGAGCTGACCAACAACACCGCCGACGCCGATGTGCTGGTTGTGAATACATGTTCGTTTATCGACGCGGCCAAGCAGGAGTCGGTCGATACGATCCTGGAGATGGCGGCGCACAAGACGGGCGGCCGGGCCCAGCGGCTAGTCGTGGCCGGGTGCCTGGTGGAGCGCTACCGCGACGAGATCCGCAAGAACATTCCCGAGGTGGACGCAGTCGTCGGTACCGGCGAGCTCCAGGCGATCCTCCAGGCGACTGGGCTGGTGAGCCGTCCGGCCTTGCCGTCGCACTTTCATATCCTGACGGGCAACGCTGTGGTTGTGCCCGCGGCGGAGACAGTTGTGGCGAGCCGTGCGGAAGGCGACCTGCGTGAAGGGCAGGGCCGGTTCGCGCGCGACAGCTGGGACGGCGCGGCCACCTCCGCGCTGCCGACCTACCTTTACTCCGACGACACGCCGAGGCTGCTGGCGACCGGGCGCACATCGGCTTACATCAAGATCGCCGAGGGTTGCGACCACCCGTGCACCTTTTGCGTGATTCCGAACCTGCGGGGCAAGTTCCGCTCCCGGCGCATGGAGTCGATCGCGGCAGAAGCCGAGCGGCTGGTCGCCTCCGGCGTGCGCGAACTGACACTGATCGGGCAGGACACAACCTGCTACGGCGAGGACTTTGGGCTTCGTGACGGGCTGGCCCAGCTTTTGGAGCGACTGGCCGGCATCGAAGGGCTGGTCTGGCTGCGCTTTCTGTACACCTATCCCAACCGCATCACCGCGCGACTGCTGGACACCATGGCGCGTCACGAGAAAATCTGCCCCTACCTCGACATCCCGCTGCAGCATGCATCGCCCGGCGTTTTAAAGCGCATGCGACGCGGGGGCGGCGCTGAAATTTTCCTGCGGACGCTGGAGCGCGCGCGTGCGACAGTGCCGGGCCTGGTCGTGCGGACGGGCTTTATCGTCGGCTTTCCCAGGGAAACGGACGAGGAGTTCGCGACACTGAAGCAGTTTGTGCGCGACGCGCGGTTTGACTGGATGGGCGTCTTCGGGTACTCGGACGAAGAAGGTGCAAAGGCCTTTGACTTCGGCGAGAAAGTTCCGCGCCGGACCATTGAGGCTCGCCGCCGCTCGCTGATGAAGCTGCAGCAGGGCATCTCGGCCGCTGGCAAGCAGGGCTGGGTAGGGCGCAGGCTGCCGGTGCTGGTGACCGGGCCGAGCGAAGAAACGCCGCTGCTGTGGGAAGGCCGCTCCGCGCTCCATGCGCCCGAGATCGACGGCAAGCTGTACTTGAACGATTTCGGTGATCGCGAAACCCTGGTGCCGGGCACGTTCTACACCTGCGAGATCACCGAAGCGCATGACTATGACGTGGTGGCGCGGGTGCTGACAGAGGAGGGAGCATGACCAGGATCAAGGCACTGCGCTGCCCCACCTGCCGGACGCTGGTGACGGCAGAGGACCCGGAGTTTCCATTCTGCTCGGACCGTTGCCGGGTGATCGACCTGGGCAAATGGGCGTCAGAAGCCTACCGGATTTCGTCGCCGGTGCACGACCCGGAGCTGCTGGACGAGCTTGAAGGGCTGCGCGGGTCGCAAAAGTCCGGGTCGCAGTTCTTTGAGTCGGCCGATCCGGACGAGCATGCCTGAGCCTTTGCAAAGGCCGCCGCGGACCCCCTGGGCCTGGACGGTCGCGACGGTTCTGGGGACAGGTTTCCTCAAACCGGGCCCGGGCACCTGGGGCTCGGTCGTTGCGATGCTTTTGTGGCTGCTGTTCGCGGCGCTCGTGCATCCGACCCCACCGGCCCTGCGCGCCACCACCCTGCTGGCGGCACTGCTGGCCCTGGTGACTGGCATTCCGGCAGCATCGATCGTTGAGCTGGAGTCGGAAGGTACCGACCCCGGTCACGTGGTGGTGGACGAGGTGGCGGGCCAGTGGATCGCGCTGATGCCTTACTGCAGTTTTGGCCGCGCCGATCTGCCCCACGCGCTGCTGGGGCTCGCGTTGTTTCGCTTTTTTGACATCCTGAAGCCGCCGCCCGTGCGGCAACTGGAACGATTGCATGGCGGCACGGGCATCCTGATGGACGATGCGGCGGCCGGGTTGTACGCCCTGCTGGTGGGCGCGATGATCACCCACTGGTGGTAGCGCGGGCAGGTCCGGCCCAAGTTCGCTACAGTAGAAGAGATGCCGCAAGAGACCGCTTCACCCGCACCACGCCTAACCGGAGTCCACCCGATCGCCGCCCTGCCCGGCGGCGAAATCCATGTGCACGGCAGCGGCCTGGCACCGGCGGGCGACC
>CAXTYP010000233.1:0-4587 GCA_964248435.1 uncultured Acidobacteriaceae bacterium
ACGTCGTAAGCCGAGCCGTGTTGGGATTCGATCTCGAGTCCGAGCTCGTCGCGCGCGATACGGGCCTGGTTCAGGTAGAACTCTTCGGTGTCAATGCCCAGCACGCGGGCAGCCCCGCGACGTTTCAGCTCAAGCGAGTAAAAGCCGGCATTGCAGCCGATGTCGAGCACGGATTTGCCGGACAGGTCGGCCGGGAGGGCGCGGGCCAGGGATTGCCACTTGACGGAGGGATAGTTGCCGAGAAAGTGCTCAGGTGCGGTATCCACACCGTGGATGGTGATGTTGTGGAACCAAGGTCCGGCGCTGCGAAGCCGGGCCTGGAGATCTTCGCGCTGCGTCCTTCCCGGTGTGTGTGCTGCCAAAAGTCGAGCCCCTGTCTTGCGGGAATCTGTCGCCTGCTTCGGTGCACTTCGGAACAGTCGGCCGTGCCGCCGAAGATGACTGCCGTGTGAACAGCGCATCTACATAGATGCTAAATACACCTTTGCGGGTACGGGTGCAAGCGAAACCGGGGGCCGCCAGCCACAAGGAACCGACTCCCTACGGTATCAAATGTTCCCGGGCACCCTGCAGACAGGGAAGTCATTCTCCGGAGAGAAACGTCCGGAAATCCGCCCGCGCCGCGATCCGACACAACCCGAAGACACTGCGCGGGCTCTCTCCTAAAAGAGAACAGGCCCGTGTTCCGGCGCTGTTTTCACAAGGAGAACCTCATTTCATGGCTCGCAATCCCCTCGCCTTTGGCCCTAAACCGCCGTTCCCCGCGCAGGAAAAACAAGCCGTACCCGGGGTCGACAACGAGATGAATCCACGGCCTGACCACGGCGTGGAAAGCTACACCGGCCGCAACCGCCTGACCGATCGCGTGGCCCTGATTACCGGGGCCGACTCAGGGATCGGCCGCGCGATCGCGATTCTGCTCGCGAAGGAAGGTGCGGACGTGGTGATCACCCACGTACCGGGCGAAGAGAAGGACGCGCAAACAACCGTGGACGCGATCACGAAGCAGGGCCGCAAGGCACACGCGATTGCGATGGATCTGACCGATCCCGGCAAGGCTGCGGCGGCGGTCGAAGAAACGGTTGCGAAGTTCGGCAAGCTCGATATCGCGATCAGCAATGCGGCCTACCAGCGCTCTTACGAGAAGCTGGAAGAGATACCGGCGGACGAGTTTCAAAAGCACTACCTGGTGAATGTGGGCGGCACGTTTGCGCTGGCGCAGGCAGCGGCGAAGCACCTGAAACCGGGCGGCGTGATCATCAACACAACCTCCATCCAGGCGTTCAATCCCAGCCCGAACCTGCTCGCTTATGCCTCCACCAAGGCAGCGATTGCGAACCTGACCAAGGGGCTTGCCAAGCTGCTGGGCGAAAAAGGGATCCGTGTGAACGCTGTCGCGCCTGGGCCGGTGTGGACGCCGCTGATACCGGCGACGCTGCCGGAGGAGAAGGTGCAGAAGTTCGGCGAGCAAACCGTGTTCGGCCGCCCGGCACAACCGGTCGAGCTGGCCGCACTGTATATCTTTCTGGCCTCGGACGATGCCTGCTTTGTGACGGGGGAAATCTACGGTGCGACCGGCGGGTCGACTCCACTGTAAGCTACGGTGCTTTGGCCGGTGTTGGAACAGCAGTCGTGGAATGCCGGCCAAAGCGCGACAGGAGGAAAACGCCGGCAATGGCGAGCGCGCCGCCCAACAGGCTCAGCGGGCTAACGCGCTCACCGAGCCACAGGAAAGACAGGAGAAGTGTGACCGGCGGGATGAGGTAAAGCAGGCTGGCCGCCTGGGCCAGGGGCATGCGCTGCAGCACCTGCGCCCAGGTGATGTAAGCCAGCGCCGCCGGAAAGACGCCCAGGTACACCGTCGTGGCGACCGGCATAAAGACCGCGCCCGCCGGCGCGCGACCGACGACGTGGATCGCGCCCGGCAGATACGGCAGCAGCAGAAATGCGCCGGTCCACATCATGCAGGCAGTAACAGCGACCGGTGAATAGGACCGAAGCAGCGGCTTTTGCAGGAAACCCATGACAGCCGCGCACGCAGCGGCGCCCAGGACCAGCAGGGACGCAAGACCCGCATGGAGGCCGCCCGGCTGGGACCAGGCAATCACGGCGACACCGCTGAAGGAGATGGCGACCCCGGCCCAGCCGATGGGGCGCAGCCGCTCGCCCAGGAACAAAACCCCAAGAAGCGCCGCCATGGCCGGCATGCAGTTGAGAAGGAAGCTGGCCGCGCCGGCTGAAACCTGCTGCTCGCCCGTGTTCAACAGCAGGTTATAGGCGGCGATGCCGAGCGCACCGGCCAGCGCGACTCGAGCGATCGCGCGACCGGACGGCAGGCGGGGCCGCTGCACGGCGACCACGACAGCCATGCACAACGCTGCCACGAGAAAGCGACCCTCCGCCAACTGCCCAGGGCTGAACAGTCGCAAACCCACGCGAATGGCAGGGTAGGCCGACGCCCAGAATACGATGGAAGCGGCGACCGCTGCGTAAAGCTTCGCGCGCGAGTCGGGATTATTGGAGATGTTGGTGGTGGCCGTGCTCAAGGTGGCAGTGTATCCTGTGCCCGGACGACCCTGAATGTGCCTGGGAGAATTTCTGTGGCACCCCGACGCCGGGGCTCCTGCAACGCTGAGCTATGCGTGCGCATGGCAGCAGCAAACATCCAGGAGGCGTATTCCATCGCTGGCAGTTGTATTTCTTGACCGTTTCTGTGGCTCTGGCTCTGGTGTATGGCGCAAAACAAACCTATGGCGCAAACCGACAATAAGACGAGAGGTGCCTGGGGCGAGCGCATCCAGGCACTGCGCAACGTGCCTCCCGTGCTGCGCATCCTGTGGGACTCGGGCCCGACGGTGGTAGTGTGGGGGCTCGTGCTGCGCTTGCTGGTCGCCGGCGGCCCGCTGCTGGGCGCGTGGATCGCCAAGAGCATCCTCAACGGCGTGGAACAGGCGATTCGCGGCGGAGGGGTGGCACCGCACTTTTGGCAGTTCGTCGCGGCGGAAGTCGCCGTCGTCGTGGGCACGGGCCTGATGGTGCGCGTGACGGATTACTGTGACGCGCTGCTGGCCGATCGCTACACGCATTATGTCTCGATCCGGGTGATGCGGCAGGCCGCGCAGCTGGACCTGACGACCTATGAGGACCCGGTGTACTACGACCGGCTGGAGCGCGCACGGGTGCAGGCCACCGACCGGCTTGCGATGATCCAGATGATGGGCCGGCTGATCCAGCAGGTACTTACGACAGTGTTGTTCTCAAGCGTGCTGCTGTGGAAAGCGCCGTTGCTGCTCGTGTTACTGGCCGTCGCTGTGATCCCGTCGTTTCTGGGCGAAACGCATTTCGCATTCCTGGGCTACGCGAAAAACTTCCGGCAAACGCCGGCCAAGCGCGAGATGGACTACATCCGCCAGGTGGGCGGCAGCAAGGAAGCTGCCAAAGAGCTGAAGCTTTTCAACCTGAGCGACTACTTTACCGATCGCTTTTCGAAGTTGTCAGAGGGTATCTACCACGAGAACGTCGCGCTCTCGAAGCGACGCCTTGTGTGGGGCGGCCTCTTCTCCGTCATCGGCAACGGCGGCTACTACGGCTCCTACATTTATGTGATTTGGCGCGCGATTCACGGCGGCTACGACATCGGCACCTTTGGCTTTATCACGGCCTCGGTGCAGCAGGCGCAAGCCGCCTTGCAGCAGGTCTTTTCGATCGCGTCAGGCATCGCCGACCAGGCGCTTTTCTTGACGGACCTGATCGGCTTTTTCGAGATGAAGCCGACGGTGGTGTCGCGGACAAACGGGCTGAAAGTGCCGCGGCCGATCCGGCAGGGCTTTGAGTTTCGCAACGTGTCGTTTGCCTACCCGGGCACCACGCGGCGCGTGTTGAGCAACTTCGATTTTGTGCTGCGGCCGGGCGAGCGCATTGCACTGATCGGCGAAAACGGCCAGGGGAAAACGACCGTCGTCAAGCTGATCACCCGGCTTTACGACCCGACCGAGGGCGAGATCCTGCTGGACGGCGTGGACCTGCGCGAGTACGACCTGAACGACCTGCACCAGGAAATGGGCGTCATCTTTCAGGATTTTATGCGCTACGACATGACGGTGCGCGACAATATAGCCGTGGGCCGGGTGGAGCTGCCGCACACGGAAGAGGAGATTGCCGCGGCAGCTGACAAATCGCTGGCCGCGAGCGTCGTTCGCAAGCTGGGCGGCGGCTACGACCAGATGCTGGGGCGGCGTTTTGAAAGCGGCGTGGACCTGTCGGGCGGCGAGTGGCAAAGGATCGCGCTGGCGCGGGCCTACCTGCGGGACGCACAGCTGCTGATCCTGGATGAGCCGACAGCGGCGCTGGACGCGCGCTCGGAGCTGGAAGTGTTTGAACGGTTCGCGGAGCTGACGCTGGGCAAAATGGCGCTGCTGATCTCGCACCGGTTTTCCACAGTGCGCATGGCGGACCGCATCGTGGTGCTGGCCGGCGGGCAGCTGGTGGAAGAAGGCGACCACCCGCGGCTGATGGCGCTGGGCGGCCGTTACGCCGAAATGTTCGAGATGCAGGCTGCGAGCTACCGGTAGTTTGGGTGACGACCTT
>CAXTYP010000234.1:0-4564 GCA_964248435.1 uncultured Acidobacteriaceae bacterium
CCCTTATAGCGACAAAAGCCGCTGGAGCCATATCGCCTTCGAGGTCGGCGGCGGCTTTACCGCAGCGGTCGGCAACGCGGCCAGCGGCGGCTTTTCGTCTATCATCGGCGACGGGCAAAGGTATGGCACGATCACTGATGGCGGCAACCTGTTCGGCGGGGCCGGCTGGAATTTCAGCAAGAACTTCAGCGTCCTGGGTGAGTTTCAGTACAACACCAACAAGATTCCAGGACGCACCTTGTCGGCTTTTTACAACGAAATTGATCCGGCGGTCGGCCTTTCGGCGAGCGGCATCGCCAGTATTGGCGGTAACGTTCATACCTACAGCCTTACAGCGGAACCTGTTTTCTACTACTACAACAGTGACAAGCACAACTATGCCGGCTACGTCATTGGCGGCGGTGGCTGGTACCACAAGAGCACCAACTTTACCGCACCGGTCGTCTCGGTCGATCCATATTTCGGCTATACATATGTGACGAATCAGACCTTTACCAGTTACACGGACAACTCTCTCGGCGCAAATCTCGGTACGGGAGTGTCTTTCAAGCCCTTTGGACAATACTCCCATGCCAAGCTGTTCGCCGAGGCGAGGTTCGTGTTTGTCGACTCCCCGCGTGAATCTGCGGCTGACTTTGCCGCAGGCCGTCTTCACACCGGGACCGAGGAACTGATCCCGGTTTCGGTCGGCATTCGCTTCTAGCCGGCCCGTTTGCAGCAGAGGGCAGCGCAGGCCACTCTCTGCTGTAGCCGGCATTTATCTCGTAGTAGCCAGGAGCCTACACGCCCACCGGAAATGGCTTGGGCGAGGACTCATCCAGGCTCACACCGCCCCGTCGCCAAGGCTCAAAGCGTCCCTGCAACAGCGACAGCAGCCCCGTATACCAGTATCCGATCACAAACAGCAGCAGAAACGGGATCGTAAAGAAGTTCTCGTTGACAATGGCATACCAGACCGTCACTGCGAAGTAACAGCCAATCAGCAGCTCCAGCCAAGGCACAATGCCCAGCCGCTTGCGGTACTTCACGGCTGCCTGCGACTTGTCTCCGCGCTTCTCCACCCGGTACTTCGGTGTCCGCTTAAACGAGCTCTTGATTCCGAACAATGCTTCCAGCACAGCGCGGGTATTGGTCAGGGTCAACCCGATTCCGAGCGACATGAGAAAGGGCAGATAGATAAAGGTCTTGTACCAGGTTTTCGGATATAACTCCCGCTGCGACACCAGGTAGAACGATGAAACAGAAAACGTCGACATCATCATAAGAGGGAAGTCGATCAAGAGCATCTGGATCCAGCCCTGGTAAAAGCGAAGAATCATGGCCGGCATCAGCAGGACCGACAAAACCACCATGAGCGGATAACTCAGGTTGGCGGTCAAGTGATACACGGCCTCTACCTTGGTATGCAGCGGCGCATCCGACCGCCACACCGCCGGAAGGATCTTTTTTGCCGTCTGGATCAAGCCCTTGGCCCAGCGCGCCTGCTGTGTTTTGAATGCTGTCATCTCGATCGGCAGCTCCGCCGGGCACTCCACGTGCGGGAGATACTTAAATCGCCAGCCCTTTAGCTGGGCGCGATAACTCAGGTCTGTATCTTCGGTCAGGGTATCGTGCTGCCAGCCCCCGGCCTCGGCAATAGCCGTGCGCCGCCACATGCCGGCAGTGCCGTTGAAGTTAAAAAAGACCCCCGCGCGTGAGCGACCTCCATGTTCCAGCACAAAGTGGCCGTCCAGCTGGATTGCTTCCACCTGCGTCAGAAAGCTGTAGTTGCGGTTCAGGTGCGTCCAGCGGGTCTGCACCATGCCGATTCCCGGCTCGGCGAAGTGATGGATTACCTGCATCAGCCACTCGGGCGGCGGCACAAAATCCGCGTCGAAGATAGCGACAAACTCACCCCGCGCGGTGCCCAGGCCATGGTCCAGCGCGCCGGCCTTGTAGCCGTGCCGGTTGGTGCGGTGCACGTACTCGATCGGGCAGCCTGCCGCCCGGTAACGCTCGACCATGGCGGCCGCCACCTCCTGTGTTTCATCGGTGGAGTCGTCGAGCAGCTGGATGTCGAGCTTTTCGCGCGGGTAATCGAGTTTGCTGCAAGCCTCGATCAGCCGGTCGATCACATATTGCTCATTGAAAATCGGCAGCTGCACCGTCACTCGCGGCAGTTCAGCAAATTGTTGCGGCGGGTGTTCGGTTGCGTTCTTACGATGCCGGTAGTAGAGCCAGACCAGCTGGTAGCGGTGTACGCCGTAGAACGCCAGCACTACCATCACGATGAAATACGGAATCAGCAGCAGCGCATCGAACCAGTTCCACTGATATAGGTGCTGAAACGTGGGGTCCGTGTAGTGCGAGCGGAAGTAGTGGCCGAAACCGTGGGTCACCAGCAATAGAGCGGGCGAGCAACCAAAAATCGAATCTGCGGAAGCGAGCACGCCTGATTGTAGTAAATCGCAAGCGTTTGCACGACTGCGCTTCCCTGATAATATAGTCATAGGTATAAGGAGGAGCGATGCAGGCATCACTCAAGCTCACATCCGTCGGTACATCCACCGGCATCGTGATTCCAAAGGAAATGCTGGCCAGCATGAACCTGCAAAAGGGCGATGTGCTGCACATTGTCAAAACGCAGGACGGCTACCTGTTGACGCCGTTTGATCCTGAGGTGCAAAAACAGGTCGAGCTTGGTCGTCGCATCATGAAAGAATACCGCGAAGCATTCCGGGAATTGGCAAAGTAGCGTGATGCCCGATATTCATTGGGTTGATCGCCGCGCTGTATTGTTACTGCATGAGGAGGGCCTTGCCGAACATGGCGGGCTACGGGGTGTGCGCGACGGTGGCGGACTTGAATCCGCGCTCACCCGGCCGCAGAATCTGCTGCACTATAACGAGGACATCAGCCTGGCACAACTGGCGGCTGCTTACGGCTTCGGTATTGCCCGAAGCCATCCGTTTTCGGACGGCAATAAACGGGCAGCTTTTTTGACACTTGATCTCTTTTGCATGCTGAACGGCTGGCGCGTTCAAACCACGCAAGTGGACGTTGTGATGACCATGCTATCCCTGGCCGCCGGCGAGCTCACGGAAGAGCAACTCGCCGCCTGGATTGACGCGCACATCGTCCCGCTCGAGCCGAAACCTTAATTCAAAAACAACGTCGTGTACAGCGTGTCGCGTTGGGCCGGGCGAAAACCCGCGTCGCGAATCACCCGCCGCAGCTCTTCTTCCGTCGTGCAGTTCTGCGTGCCGGCCGCCCGCACTACGTTCTCCTCCAGCATCACCGAGCCCACGTCGTTGCCGCCGAAGCGCAGCCCCATCTGCAGCACCTTCAAGCCCTGCGTCACCCAGCTCGACTGCACATTTTCGATGTTGTCGAGGAACACGCGCGAGATCGCCAGCACCTTCAGGTAGTCGACCGCGGTCGCTTCTTCCCAGCCGCGGCCGCCCAGCGCCGTGTTGTTGGGCTGGAAGCTCCAGGGGATAAACGCGGTAAAGCCGCCCGTTTCTTCCTGCAGCCGGCGTACCGCTTCAAAGTGGTTCACGCGCTGCTCCACCGTTTCGCCCACGCCGAACATCATGGTCGCGGTGGTTCGCATGCCCAGCTCGTGCGCGGTGCGGTGCACCGCGATCCAGTCCTCGGTGCGGCACTTGAGCCGAGCGATCCGGGCACGTACCTCGTCGTCCAGGATCTCCGCGCCGCCGCCCGGGATCGAGTCCAGCCCGGCATCGCGCAGACGCATGATCGTATCGCGGAGCGAAATCTCCGAGTACTCGGCAATGGCCAGGATTTCGGACGCAGAAAAACAATGGAGCCAGATGGCAGGGAAGCGTTCCTTGATGCCCGACAAAAGACGTTCAAACCAGTCGATCTTCAGGTCCGGATGGATGCCGCCCTGCATCAGCACGCCGGTGCCGCCCATTTCAAGCGTTTCGGCGATCTTCGCGTAGATTGTTTCGAAATCGAGAATGTAGCCTTCGCTCGCGAGCTTGCCCTTTAATGGGCGGTAGAACGCACAAAAGGTGCAGTACTCGGTGCAGAAGTTGGTGTAATTGATGTTGCGGTCGATGATATAGGTGACAACACCCTCGGGATGCAGCCTGCGCCGCACCGCGTCCGCGTCCATGCCCAGTCCCAGCAGGTCGTCAGAGTGGAAGTAGTCAAGCGCCTGTTCCCGTGTAATTGCCATGGCTTCAGTTTACGCCTCGTTGGTGTTCCGTTTGAGCCGCATTTGCCGTCCGGTCAAAGCCCCGGCTTCAGCGGCTCGCCGGCCAACGAGACAAGGTGAGCGTGCACGATAAATCGCAAGGGTGCCGCGCCCACATAATGAAACGGGTAGCACGTCACCAACACCAGCTCCGGCGCATCGGCCGTTGCGAGCACCCCAACGTTTTGCGGGTGAACAATCTCCGTACGGTCCGCCACGTAGTGAAAAAGCGAACCCCCAAGGGCCACGTCGATGTGCATGCCGGGAGCGACCCGCTCTAGCGGACGCAGAAAAGTATCACGATCCCCGGCAAGCGCCACCGTGCCCAGGCCGCCCGGCACCGCCGTACCCGGAATATGACCC
>CAXTYP010000235.1:0-4497 GCA_964248435.1 uncultured Acidobacteriaceae bacterium
TGAAAAGGGCAAAGGAAAGCGGACCGCGCTGTTTGCGGGCGGCGGCGGCGGCATCGGCGCCTTGATTGGCGGCCTGGCCGGCGGCGGCAAGGGCGCACTGATCGGCGGCCTGGCTGGTGCGGGCGGCGGCACCGCGGCTACGGCATTTACGGGGAACAAGGAGATCGTGATCCCGGCCGAAACCACCTTGACCTTTCGCCTGGAGCGGTCTGTCACCGTGGGCCGCTAGCACCGCGCCGATGGGCCTCAGAAATGAAATTCAGAAATAACAGGCAGGTACAAAGGGCAGAAAATCCCTTTGTACCTGCCTGTTTCTGAAGGCACGGGAGCTCGCCCGGCCAAGTCTGCGCTTTACAGCAGCTCCTGCACAGGCTTCCAACTTTTGCCCTGCGACGCCGCAACCGGCTCGCAGCAAAGTTGGCCCCCGAAGCTGTTAACCCCTTCCCCTAATCCAGGGTCCGCCGCCAGCGCCGCCGTCACCCCGCTCGCCAGCCGCTGCACATACGGGAAAGTGGCGTTGGTCAGCGCCAGTGTCGAGGTGTTCGGTACGGCGGCCGGCATATTGGTTACGCAGTAGTGGACCACCCCGTCTACTTCGTACGAGGGGTCGGAGTGCGTGGTCGGCCGGGCCGTTTCGATGCAGCCGCCCTGGTCGATAGCAACGTCGACGATCACCGCGCCGCGCTTCATTCCCCGCACCATCGCAGCCGTCACGATCTTGGGGGCCGCCGCGCCCGGAATCAGCACGCCGCCGATCACCAGGTCCGCAGCGCGCACTGCTTCGGTCACGTTGTGGAGGTTTGAGGCGAGCGTGAATACCCGTCCGCCAAAAATATCGTCCAGTTCACGCAGGCGGTGGAGGTTGCGGTCGACGATTGTGACCTTGGCGCCCATGCCGAGCGCGATCTTTGCCGCATTGGTACCGACGATGCCGCCGCCAAGGATGCAGACCTCTGCCGGCGGCACGCCCGGGACGCCGCCGAGCAGCAACCCGCGTCCGCCCTTGCCGCTTTCCAGGTACGTAGCGCCCACCTGCACGCTGATGCGGCCGGCTACCTCCGACATCGGCGTAAGCAGCGGGAGAGTACCCGCCATGTCACGAACCGTTTCGTAGGCGATGCCCGTGACCTTGCGATCAAGCAATTGCTTCGTCAGTTCCGGTAGCGGTGCCAGGTGCAAATAAGTAAACAGCGTCAACCCTGGCCGGAAAAAGAGATATTCCTTCTCGACGGGCTCCTTGACTTTCACAACCATGTCGGCATGCGCCCAAACATCAGCAGCCGCGCCCACAATCTCCGCGCCGGCAGCCTGGTAATCGTCGTCCGGAAACGCCGAAAGCTCCCCCGCGTGCTGCTGGACCAACACCGTGTGGCCTTCGGCTTTCAGCTCCTTGACCCCGGCAGGGGTCAGCGCAACGCGCGTTTCATGGTCCTTGACTTCCTTGGGAACACCGATAATCATGCTTCAATCATACCGATTGGGCAGCCGCCGGCTGGTGCATGTGCAGGCGTGCCGGCGCTGAGATTTCATCCGGCAGCGAGGGTGTTGCAAACGCTTCAAGCGCGGGTTTTGCAAACAGGTAGCCCTGGAACAGCTCTACGCCCAAGTCCTGGAGAACCGCCAGCTCGGCCGGCTCCTCGATGCCTTCGGCGATCAGCCGGATCCCGAGTTCGCGGCACATGGCCACCACCGCGGCCACAATGGTCCGGCTCGCGGCACGTTCATGGATGCCGCGAATCAGCGCCATGTCGAGCTTGACGAGATCCGGCTGAAAGCTGGCCAGCAGGTCGAGTCCCGCAAAGCCCGCGCCAAAGTCATCGATCGCGGTCTGCAGTCCAAAGCGCCGGTACTCCCGGAAGATATTCAGCAGGTGCTCGCGCGAAGCGACTCGCTCGTGTTCCGTGACTTCGAAGATGATGTTGCGCAACGGCATGCCGACCCGGTCCGCCGTTTCCAGCGTCTTGCGGATACAGGTTTCGGGCTTGTACACGGCGCCCGGAAAGAAGTTGATCGAGATCGTCGGCAACGAGGTGGGCCTGAGAGCAGCCGCCAGTTCCAGCGCCTTCACCCGGCATGCCTGGTCGAATTGGTAAAGGTTTGTCTCGTTGACCTGCGCCAGGATACTGCCGGCCGACTCGCCTTGTGGGCCGCGCACAAGTGCCTCGTAGGCGAAAACCCCGCTCGCATGCACGATCGGCTGGTAGGCCATGGTGAAAGGAAAGGGCTGGGCCATGCCCTCCAGACAGGCACCGCAACTCGCTTGTTCGTGTTCCCCGCCTTGAAGAATATCCACACAGTCCCCCTTGATCTGCTCCGCCTGACATAGATTGCCGACAGATGTTCTGCGCAGCAAGTGCCGTTGGTACCCAAAACAGTCTTTCCATGCAAGATTCCCGTTTTGGTACTGGCATGGGTGGACTTACGTTACTTTGGTGAGTCAAAGTAGCTTTGCAGTGGCAACGCATTCGGCGAATCGCGCTACCGTAGCGAGGGAAGGCGCTACAATCAGGTTACTTTCAGGGGAATCGCCACCGCACCATGCCAGCTAACGGATTCCACTCGCGGTCATCGCGCTCGCACGGTGTGCGATCGCTGTTCAGTGTTTTTTCGAGCGATCTCGCCATTGATCTAGGTACCGCCAACACCCTGGTGTACGCCCGCGGGAAAGGCATCGTGGTCAACGAGCCTTCCATTGTCGCTATTAATAAGAATACGGGCGAGGTGGAAGCAGTCGGCAAGGAAGCCAAGGAGATGCTCGGGCGCACCCCCGGCAACATCGTGGCGATCCGGCCCATGAAGGACGGCGTGATTGCCGACTTCAAGATCACGGAAAAGATGTTGAACTACTTCATCCAGAAGGCGCACAACCGCAAGATGATGGTGCATCCGCGCATCGTGATCGGCGTTCCGTCGGAGATCACCCAGGTTGAAAAGCGCGCGGTTGAAGACTCGGCCTACAGGGCCAAAGCCAGCGAGGTTTTTCTGGTCGAGCAGGCCATGGTCGCTGCCATTGGTGCCGGGCTGCCGATCACTGAACCGCAGGGCAACATGGTGGTCGATATCGGCGGTGGCACCACGGATATCGCCGTCATCTCCCTTTCTGGCATCGTTTATTCGCGCTCGGTTCGCATGGCCGGCAACCAGATGGACGAGCAGATCATGAACTACTTGAAACGCAAGTACAACCTGCTGATTGGTGAGCGCACCGCGGAGCAGATCAAGATCGAGATTGGCTCGGCTTACCCGTTAGACAAGCCGATGACAATGGAGATCAAGGGACGCAACCTGATTGAGGGCGTTCCGAAAACAATTACGATCGAAGATTCCGAAATCCGCGAAGCCCTGGCGGAATCCATTTCTACCATCATGAATGCCATTCGTGTGGCCCTGGAGCGTACCCCGCCGGAGCTTTCCGCCGACATCTCCGACCGTGGCATCGTGCTGACCGGTGGCGGCGCTTTGATCAAGAATCTTGACAAGCGCATTCGTGAGGAAACGGGATTGCCGGTCTCGGTGGCCGACGATCCCTTGGCCTCCGTTGTTCTCGGTACCGGCAAGATGCTGTCAGATTTCCGGCTGCTGCGTAAGATCAAGATCGACTAGGAACGCCGGAACCGGGCATGGAATCCTTTTACGTCCGCTACAAGAATCCCCTCGTGCTTGCGCTGGTGCTGCTCCTGCAGTTCGCGCTGCTGGCCGTGCAGGTGCGGCCGCATTTGCCTGGCGCGGCCGCCGCGGACCAGGCTGGGGTGAAAGTGCTGCGCTTTGGCGTCAATACTGTGGTAACGCCCCCTGAAAAGGTGCTTCACCGCGGGGGACTTTCCCTTCGCGAGCTCTGGACCGGCTATGTGGACCTCGTCCATGTCAGGCAGCAGAACGAGCAGTTGCAAGCGGAAAACCAGCGCCTGCAACTGGAGCAAGCCGCGCTCGCGGAGGATGCCCGCCAGGGAGAACGGCTGCAGGAGTTGCTGGCTTTCAAGCAGCATTATGTTGAAAACACCATACCGGCCCAGGTGGTCGGGACGAGTGGTTCAGACCGGGAGCGCATCCTGAACATCGACAAGGGGTCCGATGACGGCCTCGCGCCGGAGATGCCGGTTATCACCCCGGACGGCGTGGTCGGGCGCGTGCGCGAGGTTACGGCTCACTCCAGTCAAATCCTCGAAATCTCGGACTCGACCAGCGCTGCCGGCGTGCTGCTGGAGCAGACTCGAACGCGCGGTATCCTGCGCGGCGACTCGGTCGGCCACGCCAAAATCGTCAGCCTCATGCCAGACGACCGCATCCAGCCGGGCCAGCTGGTATTGACTTCAGGCGGCGACCAGATTTTTCCGCGCGGTCTGCCCGTCGGCGTCGTCGACAAGGTCGTGCCGGACGTAGACAACCCGCCCCTGGTGGACGTAATCCTGAAACCGGCCGCCAACCTGAACCGGCTGGAAGAAGTGCTGGTGATCACGGGCACCGCCGCCGCGCCCTCGTCCAGCATGCGACGCGACC
>CAXTYP010000236.1:0-4496 GCA_964248435.1 uncultured Acidobacteriaceae bacterium
GGGCGAAGCGCCCAAGGCGCAAAGGCCCAGCGGTCCCAAGGGACGTGGCCGTCAGCAGTATCCCAAGAGCAAGGAAGGCCCGATGAAGGGCTTCAATCCGCCGCCGCGTTTTGGCGGGTTGATGCCTTCCAACGAGCCCGTGCCGATCACCCGCAAGATCACCGTGACCGAGGGGATCAGCGTCAAGGACCTGGCCGAAAAGCTCGACGTTCGCGGTAAGGACCTGATCGCGTCGCTGCTGATGCGCGGAGTGTTTGTTACGGTCAACCAATCCCTCGACGGCGAGCTGGTGAAGGATGTCGCGGCGCAGTTCGGCGCGGACACGGAGATCATCTCGTTTGAGGACGAGATGGCGAACGAGGCGATCGAGAACATCCTGTCGCAGGAGAATATCGATGAGCTCGAAGTGCCGCGGTCGCCGGTCGTGACCGTGATGGGCCACGTCGATCACGGCAAAACCTCGCTGCTGGACGCAATTCGGGAAACGGATGTCGCTGGCGGCGAAGCCGGCGGCATCACGCAGCATATTGGTGCTTACAAGGTACGGATCAACAAGCCGGACTCGCCTGCGTTTGGGCGCGAGATTGTCTTTCTCGACACGCCGGGCCATGAAGCGTTTACACGCATGCGGGCCCGCGGTGCCAAGGTGACGGATATCGTGGTGATCGTGGTGGCGGCGGATGACGGCGTGATGCCGCAAACGCTGGAAGCGGTGGACCACGCGAAAGCCGCGGGTGTGCCGATCATCGTCGCGGTGAACAAGATCGACAAGCCGGAGGCGAACGCCGACCGTGTGAAGCAGCAACTGGGCGATCGCGGCGTGGTACCCGAGGCCTGGGGCGGCGACACCGTGTTTGTGGATGTGTCGGCGAAAAAGCGGCTGAACCTGGACCTGCTGCTGGAAAACATTACGCTCACGGCGGACGTGGCCAACCTGAAAGCCACACCGGGCCGCTCGGCCGTGGGTACGGTTGTTGAAGCCAAGCTGGATCGTGGACGCGGTGCGGTAGCTTCCGTCCTGGTGCAGAACGGAACATTGCGCGCGCAGGACTCGTTCATCGTGGGCAACACGTTCGGCAAGATCCGGGCGATGTTTGACGACCGTGGACGGCCGATCGAGATTGCCGGGCCTTCGACGCCGGTTGAGATCCTGGGTTTGGAAGCGATGCCGGATGCGGGCGATACGTTCCTGGTCGTGAGTGATCGCGACAAGGCCAAAGGTATCGCGCAGTACCGCAAGATGAAGGAGCGCGAGTCGACCCTTGCCAAGAGCTCCCGCGTGACGCTGGAAGGCTTGGCCGACCAGATCAAGCAAGCCGGCATGAAGGAGCTGCCGCTGATCATCAAGGGCGACGTGCAGGGTTCGGTGCAGGTGCTGGCCGATTCGCTGCAAAAGATGTCGACCGAGAAGGTCCGGATCAAGGTCATTCACTCCGGGGTGGGCGCGATCACGGAAAGCGACGTGCTGCTGGCGTCGGCTTCCAACGCGATCGTCATCGGCTTCAACGTGCGGCCGGACCGGAAGTCTGCCGATTTGGCCGAGCAGGAGTCGGTCGAGATCCGTCTGCACTCGATCATTTACGAGTTGCAGGACGAGATTCGCAAGGCGATGCTGGGGCTGCTGGACCCTGTGTACCGCGAAAGCTACCTGGGTCGCGCGGAGGTCCTGGAAGTCTTCCGCATCCCTAAGATCGGCACGATTGCCGGTTGCCGGGTTACGGACGGCTCCTTGCGGCGCGACTGCGAGGTACGCGTGATGCGCGGTGGCGAGCCGGTGCACAAGGGCCGTTTGCAATCGCTCAAGCGCTTCAAGGACGATGCGCGCGAGGTCACGAACGGCATGGAGTGCGGCGTCGGCGTGTCGGGCTTCTCGGACCTGCAGGCGGGCGACCTGATCGAGGCGTTCACGACCGAGCGGGTGGCGGCGGAGCTGACCTCGATGAAGCCAGCCGCGGCGGGGGCAGTGGCGACGGCGTAAAGGTACTGAGCTGCAAGCAAAAGGGCCGCGATCAGGAGATCGCGGCCCTTTTGCGCTTTCCTTGGAATGACAGGGGAGAAAGGCCGGAGGGAATCGCGTCTCACCGGCCTTTCTGGTGCAGCAGGGTCTCTAGAACAGGTACTTGATGGCGAACTGGAGATTGCGCTCGCCTTGCGCGTTGGTAATACGACCAAAGGTCGCGAGGTTGCCGACGTTGCCGTTAGGCGCGGCCAGGATGGGATGGTTGAGCACATTGATGGCCTCGGCGCGGAACTGCACGCTCTGGCTTTCAACGACGGCAAAGCTTTTAAAGAGGCTGAAGTCGAAGGTCTGCAAGCCCGGCCCGGTAAAGCTGCCGACCTGGCAGTTGCCGAAGGTGCCGAGCGCGGGCTCCGACACGGTGGAGTTATCGAGCCAGATGTAGCCCTGTTGACCTGGAACCTTGTGGTAGCCGAGAGAGCGCGGCTGCCCGGAACAGTTGGCGCGCTCGAAGCCGGAGGTAGTCCCGGACTCATCCGTCGAGGCCTCGGCCGTGACCGGGAAACCGGTGTGGAGCGTGGTGATGGCGTTGGCCTGCCAGCCGCCCACAGCCGCGTCAAGGGCCCGGTTCATGTTGCCGCCGAACATGCGTCCGCGCCCGACAGGCAGGGTATAGGTGACGAAACCGTTGCCGGAGCTGGCGACGTTCTGGTCGCAGCGGCCGTAGTCGGCGTGCGGGTCATACGTGTTTTGGAAGAAGAAGTGGTTGTTGCCGGCCTGCGAAGCGCCCGGGTTTCCGTCCCCGTACTCGGCAAAAAAGCCGGAAGTGTTGCCCATGCACTTGGACCAGGTGTAGTTGGCCTGGAACTCGAGCCCATGGGTGAGACGCTGCTGGAAGCTGGCCTGCAAGGAGTGGTAATTGGAAAAGCCGGTGGAGGAAGTGAGACGGGCCTGCCCGACCAGGCTTTGCAGAGTGGGATTGAGGTAAGGGCTGGGCGTGATGACGCCGCCGGGGTGCAGGACCTTTTGGTTGATCAGCGCAATGGAGGCCAGGTGATCGACTTTTTGACCCACATAGCCGAGCTGAAAGGTGGAAGAGTTGCTGAGCTGGAATTGGGTGGTCAGGTTCCATTGCTGCGAGACCGCGGGGCGGAAGCCGTTGGGGTCGAATGCATGGATGCTGGTGCCTTTGAAGCACAACGGCGATTGCGCGAGCGCAGTGGCCACCGTGCAGCCTGAAGCTGGAAATGAAGAAAAACCCTGGTCGAGCGTGCTGCCCGGCAAGGCCTGGGACACGCCAGCGTAGGTCACGTTGAGTGGGATGGCGAAGGGCGGATTTTGGAACAGAAGGTTGCCGGTACCGGTGCTTTCGGTGAAGTTGGAGATGCCATAAGCGCCGCGAACCACGGTTTTGCCCTCGGCACCGTTCGGCTGCCAGGCGAAGCCGACCCTGGGTTGCACGTTGGTGGGGCCGTTGTACTGGTTATAGAGTGCCTTGGAGTTGCCGTTCTGCCCGGCGATCTCGACCGCGCCGGTTTGCAGGTTGTAGTTGGTAGCGAGGTCGTGAGACTCGGCGCGCGGCGTGGTGAGCTCGTAGCGCAGGCCCAGGTTAAGGGTCAGGTTGGGTGCGGCGCGCCAGTCGTCCTGCGCGTAGCCGGCGTACAGGCTGTTGCGCAGGCTACGCCCGCCGCCGGCGCCCAGTGCCACGTTTTCTGGCAGGCCCAGCAGGAAGTCGGCTTCCGCCCAGCCGGTGGACGATTCCGTTTTACCGGTCGTTGGATCAAAGCCGGTCACCGAGGGATTGCTGGTAAACGAACCGTCGTAGCCGAAGGTGCCGGCCAGACCGGCGTTGGAATAGAACACATTTGTCTTGTAGTAGAAGTACTCAAAGCCAACGCTGAGGCTATGCTTGCCGCGAATGAGCGTGACCTGGTCCTGTGGTTCGATCACGGTGTCGTGGAACTGCGAAACAAGGTTGTCATTGCCGAAGCCCGGGCCATAGGTCGCACCCGAAAAGTTCTGCGCCGGCAAGAAAGTCTGGCCTGGCGCGGTGCCCGCGATGCCAAACACCTGGGGAAGATTTTGTCCGGTGGTATTGGTCGGTCCCTCGGTGACGGGGAAGTAACTGGCACCGACTCGGAAGGTGTTGAGAAAAGTAGAGCTGATGGTGCGGTCGTAGTCGACCACGCCGTTATACAGGGGGAACTGGTTCAGCGAGTCGCCCTGCAGAAGCTGGCTGTTGGTGGTGGGGTTGGTAATGTTCTGCTGTGAATAGCGCGCATAGAATTTGCTTTTTTCATTGACTGCCCAATCGATACGGGCGTCACCCTGATCGCTGTTGGTGTAAGACTGCGTCCTGTTGGTGGAGTTGTTCTGGGTCGCTCCATCGCCGACCGAGGGTTCGGGATAAAGAGGCGAGCTGAGAATCTTGGTCGCCGCGGGGCTGAACGGTATGTTGATCCGGTTGTTCAGAAAAGGCTGCCGGGTACCTGGGGTGCTGCTTGAATGGGGATTGTAAAGCTGTTGTGCGAGATTTTTA
>CAXTYP010000237.1:0-4465 GCA_964248435.1 uncultured Acidobacteriaceae bacterium
TGCGCCGTCGCGTGCGCTGCGGTTCGCGGCGCTGGTCGGGGTGCCCTCGCTGGTGGGCGCCGGGGCGGTGCTGGCGCTGGGCGAAAGCGCGATTTTTGAGTGGCTGTTGCCGATTTCGGCAGGGGGCTTTCTGTATATCGCCGGGGGGAACCTGCTGCCGGAGCTACAGTTGGAGGCTACGCCGCGGACCACTGTTTGGCAGCTTTTGTGCCTGAGTGTCGGGGTGGGGGTGGTGCTGCTGGCGACCGGGATGCGGGCGGGCTGAGCAGCTGGATGCTCCGCCATGCGGGCGAGGCTCGACCGGGGCTGACTGCCCACCTCCTTGCCGGTCGGGAGGGCATGACGGAGCGTCGGTCTCCATGCTGGGTGAGCGGGAGTGTTTGCAGCGTGGCGACAGGATTTCGGGAATCCTTACTGGTATACTCGTCGCAATAAGTAACTTCCTTTTCTGATATTGCGACCCCTTTCCAAATTCGAACGGCTTTTGACGATGCTGCTTTGCGGCGTTCTGCTGTTGTTTTTGTCGGTGGAAGTGGTGCATGTGCACCCGGCCGGCGGCGTGCCCGACCTGGGGCATTGTGCGTTTTGCATGGGGGCGCACTTGGTGCCGCAGCCGGCGGCGGGGTTCGCGGCAGCCGTGCTGTTTGCGGCAGTGGGCCGAGTGGCGGAGGAGCAGGCGCGGACCGGCTACAAACGTGTGTCTTCGCAGCTGCGGATTCGGCCACCTCCCGCCCTCCCCGACAGCTCGCAGGACATTTAAGCAGGCTCCGCCTCCCGGCACAGAACGGCGAGGGGACTGCTTCCCTTCTCCCGTTTCACCTGTTTTGTTTTGCCAGGAGGCACCATGTTGTTATTCCCCTTGCGGACCCGAGTGCTGCCGGCGCTTGCGATTGCCGCTGTTATGAGCCCTGCCGCGCTTTTTGGGCAAAGTACGATTCACGCCGGATCGATCAACGGCACCGTGACCGACGCGACCGGCGCGGTGGTGCCGGGCGCGACCGTGACAATCGAGAACCCCGTGAGCGGTTATTCGCGCGTGACGACGACCGACGCGAGCGGCCAGTTCGCGCTGCCGAACCTGCCGTACAACAACTACCACCTGGTGGCCAACGCGAAGGGTTTCGGAGCGGGGACGCAGGACGCGACGATTTCGACCGGGGTGCCGGTCACGCTGAAGCTGGCGCTGGCGGTGGGGACCGAGGCGGAAAGCATCACGGTGACGGGCTCGGACCTGGTGAACCAGAGCACGGCGCAGGAAACGGATGTGGACCGCAGCACGATTGACAAGCTGCCGCTCGAAGAACCGTCGTCGGCCTTGTCGTCGATCGTGACGCTGACCGCGCCTGGCATCGCGGCGGACGCGAACGGGCTGATGCACGGCCTCGGAGACCATGCCTCGAACACGTTCGCGCTGGATGGGCAGCTGATCAGCGATCAGCAGAGCAAGGTGTTTTCAAACCAGCTGCCGTCAAACGCGGTGCAGTCGATCGAGGTCATCGAGGGCGCGCCGCCGGCGGAGTATGGCGACAAGACTTCGCTGATTGTGCAGGTGACGACACGCTCGGGGCTGGGGGTGCGGAAGCCGAGCGGCAGCATTACGAGCTCGTACGGGACATTCGGCACGGTAACGGGCGGATTCGACGTAAGCTACGGTACGGAAAAGACGGGGAACTTTTTCGAGATCGACGGCTTGAACTCGGGGCGTTTTCTGGACACACCGGAGTTCACGGTGATGCACGACCGCGGCAATGAGGAGAACGTTTTCGATCGAGTAGACGAGCAGTTTACGGCCACCGACTCGGTGCACCTGGACCTGAACTACAGCCGGTCGTGGTTTCAAACGCCGAACACGTTCGACAACCTGGAGGTGGGGGTGACGGACCCGGTGACGGGCGCGCCGCTGGCGCCGACGGACCAGCACTCCAAGATCGAAACGTTCGATGTGGCGCCGACCTACACGCGGCTGATCGGCTCAACGGCGGTGTTTAACCTGGCCCCGTTTGTGAGGAAAGACAGCTACAACTATTACCCCAGCGGCAACGTGTTTTCGGATATTGGGCCGATTCAGAGCCAGACGATCACGCAGTCGCGATCGCTGCTGAACACTGGGGCGCGGTCGGATATATCGATTGTGCGCGGGGTGAACAGCATCAAGGCCGGGGTGACATACCAGCAGACGTTTTTGCGGGAGCACGATTCGCTGGGTGTGATCAACCCGACGTATAACTCGCCCTGCCTGGATGCGACGGGCGCGCCGGTGGCGGGGTTTACCGACCCTTCGCAGTGCGCGGGAGCGGGGCTGCAGCCGAACACGGCCGACAACCCGGCGAGCACGAAGCCGTTTGTGGCGGCGCTGGAGCCGTATGATTTGACGCGTGGCGGGGTGAACTACGGGTTTTTCGGCCACACGGATGTGAAAGAGCTGGCGCTGTACGTCGAAGACCAGATCAAGGCGGGCAACTGGCTTTTGCGCCTGGGCATGCGCGGCGACCTGTACAACGGCCTGACCGTATCGCGGCAGCCGGAGCCTCGGGTGGGCATTGCCTACAGTCTGCCGAAGACGAACACGCTGCTGAGGGTGTCGTATGCGCGGACGCTGGAAACGCCGTTCAACGAGAACCTGGTGTTGTCGAGCATTGGTTGCGGCGACGCGGTGCTGAACCCGCTGCTGGCGTGCGCGCCGGGGGTGACGAACACGGTGGAACAGCCGGGATTTCGCAACGAGTTCCAGGCGGGGCTGACGCAGGCGTTCGGGTCGCACTTTGTGGTGAGCGGTGAATATATCTGGAAGTACACGCACAATGCTTTTGACTTCTCGATTCTGGGTAACACGCCGATCTTTTTCCCAATCGACTGGCATAACTCGAAGATACCGGCGTTTGCCATCCGGGCGAACCTGGTAAACCTGCGGAACCTGTCAGGCTATGTTTCTATGTCGGAGGTCGCGGCACGGTTCTTTAACCCGCAGGAAGCAGGCGCCGGGGCGACACCGGGCAATGGCTACGCGAACACGCCGTTCCGGATCGACCATGACGAAACCTTTAACCAGACCACGCACTTGCAATATCAGGTGCCGGGCAAGTTTGCGCCGTGGGTGGGGTTCAACTGGCGGTATGACTCGGGGCTGGTGGCGGGGTCGGTTCCCTGCTTCAACGATATTCCCGGGGCGAACTCATTGTGCGGCGCGACCAGCATTGTGGAGCCGAACGGCGAGCAATATATCGACCTGAGCGGACTGACGGCGGACCAGCAGTTTGAGGCTGGACTGGCCTGCAACGGTGTGGTGGCGACGCCGACGCAGGGGTTGGCTTCGCAGTGCCTGGCGTCGCAGCTGACGTCGAAGCTGGTGCAGATTCCAGGGGTGAATAAGGAGAATGACGACAAGGATCCGCCACGGATCGCGCCACGGAATGTGTTTGATGTGTCGGTTGGATCGGATGACCTGTTCAAGGGCGACCAGTATAAGTGGAGCGCTCGGCTGACGGGGGTGAATATTGCAAACAACTATGCGCTTTATAACTTCCTGTCGACGTTCAGCGGCACACACTATCTAACACCGCGATCGCTGACGGCGGAGATTGGGTTTCACTTCTAAGCTCAGCTGATAGGTTAGTCGCAATTAGCCCCACGTCCGGTGTTATCGGGCGTGGGGCTTTTCTATTAAAGGGTAAGTGCTAGGACTTCCGACAGGTGAAGGGCTTGCCGGCCCGTGCCTTGCACGATCTGTTCGCGGCAAGAAAAGCCGCCGGAGACGACAAGCGCGCGGGGCGCGGTGGCGCGAACGGCGGGCAGGAGGACGCGTTCGCCAATGGCCTGCGACATGCTGTACTTTTCGCGTTCGAAGCCGAAGGGGCCGGCCATGCCGCAGCAGCCGGTGTCGGGGACCGCGACGTGGCCGCAGGCTTGTTTGAGGTAGTCGCGCTCCGCGTCGAGCTTCCACAGGGCCTTGTGGTGGCAATGGCCGTGCAGCAGGGCGCCGGTGGTTTCAGGCAGGCGCGTGGGATGGAAGTGTGGGGCAAGCTCGCGAAGGGCGTCGGCGAAGAGCCGGGTTTGCGCGGCGAGTTTCTGGGCGCGGGGGTTCTCCGGGAAGAAGTTGAGCAGTTCGTCGGTGAAAACGCTGGCGCAGGAGGGCTCGAGAAAGACGAAGGGGAGACCGGCGTCGATCTGCGGGGCAAAGCGGCGCAGGATGGTTTCGAGGTAGCCGCGGGCCTCGCGGAGCATGCCGAAGTCGTACAGAGGGCGGCCGCAGCAGATGGGTTGGCGCGGCGTGAAGGGTTCGAGACCGGCGTGGCGCAGGACCCGATCCGCGGCATGGAGAGCCTGCGGGTGAAAGCGGTTGTTCCAGGTGTCGGGCCAGAGGACAAGATGCGCGTTGGAGGAAGGCCGGCGCGGGAGTGTGCCCGTGTAGGGGCGCGGGGCAAAGCGTGGGAGCGCGCGCTCGGGGGCGAGGCCGAGCAGGTGGCCG
>CAXTYP010000238.1:0-4448 GCA_964248435.1 uncultured Acidobacteriaceae bacterium
GTCTTTGCAGCGGTTTCAGTAGGTTTATCGGCGTCCGGCTCCGAAACATGAGCCGAAACAGGTCAAGGGCGAGAAACCAGGGCGCGGACGCGGGACGAGGGCTGGTCGGAGGCAATCACCCCGTCGCGGATCGTCACGACCCGGTGAGCGTACTCGGCAATATCGGGCTCGTGCGTGACCAGCACGATGGTGTTGCCGCCGCGGTGCAGCTCGTCAAACAACGCCATGATCTCGTCGCCGGTCTTGGAATCGAGGTTGCCGGTCGGCTCATCGGCCAGGATGATCGAAGGGCGGTTGATCAGGGCGCGGGCGATCGCGACCCGTTGACGCTGGCCGCCCGAAAGCTCATTGGGCCGGTGATCCATCCTTTGCTCCAGGTTGACAGCCTTGAGCGCGTCGCGGGCCCGTTGCAAACGTTCAGCCGAGCCCGTGCCGTTGTAGATCAAGGGCAGCTCGACATTGTGCAGCGCCGTCGCGCGGGCCAGGAGATTAAAGGTTTGAAAAACAAACCCGATTTCCTTGTTCCGGATGCGCGCCAGCTGGTCGTCGTCGAGCTCGGAAACGCGGTGGCCGTTGAGTGAGTACTCGCCCCGGCTCGGCGAGTCGAGGCAGCCGATCAGGTTCATCAGCGTTGATTTGCCGGAGCCGGAAGGACCCATGATGGCGACGTATTCGTTGTGGCGAATGCGCAGGTTGACCCCCTGGAGGGCGTGCACTGCCTGCTCGCCCATCTGGTAGGTCTTCCACAGGTCCTCGACTACGATGACGTACTCGCTTGCCGCGGGCGCCGGACCACCGGACTCCGGTTTAGGAGGCATCGTCGCTCTTCGGGGCCAGCTCGGCCTCGGTGGCTACCTTGACCCGGGCATTATTTTTCAGCACGCGCAGGACCTTGTAGGTGCCGGTCACGATCTGGTCGCCGGCCTGGATGGGCCCCGAAACTTCGATCTTTTCCGTCCCCGAGATGCCGGTCGTAAGCGGCACAAAGTGGGCCCGCAGCTTCCCTTTTTCACCGCGGAGCACAAACACTCCCTGTGTGCCGCCGGCCGGAGCCGCCGCTTCGGTCGAAGCCGCGTGAACCGCCGCGCCGTCCTTGTCGTCCGAAGCCGCCGGGGGACCCGTCAACGCCTGGATCGGCACCGACAGGATGTTCTTTTTATCCGCCGTGACGATCTTGGCGGTGGTCGAAAGACCCGGCCGCAGGGCCTCAACATCCTGCCCTGGGTCAAGCGTCACGATGACCTTGAAATCCTTGGCTTCTTCGGTGCCGCTGGTGGTTTGGCTGGTCGCAAGGCCCGTGGAACGCAGCAGCGCCTGGTCGCCCACCTCCGTCACGTGACCTTTAAAAACCTTGTCCGGCAGTGCGTCGACCGAGATGTTGACCGGCTGACCCATCTTTACGTTGACAATGTCGGTTTCGTCGATCTTGACCTCCGCCGTCACAATCGACATATCGGCAATTGTCATCAGGGTCGAGCCTTCGGCGTTCTGAATGCCCGTGACCATGGTCTCGCCCTCGCGTACGGGCAGATTGGTCACAATACCGTCGTAAGGGGCGATGCTGGCGGTTTTGTTGAGCGAATCAACCGCCGACCGCAGATTGGCCTGCGCCGTACCCAGGTGGCCGCGGGCCGAATCGGTTTGTGCCCTGGCCTGCGCGAGCGCGGCCTCGGCCTGCGCTAGG
Source organism: uncultured Acidobacteriaceae bacterium (assembly GCA_964248435.1). Classification (GTDB taxonomy): domain Bacteria; phylum Acidobacteriota; class Terriglobia; order Terriglobales; family Acidobacteriaceae; genus EB88. Next base: position 1,685 of record CAXTYP010000238.1, read on the forward strand.
CTCGCGACGTCGACATCATAAGCAGCCTTGCGGGCGTCAAAATCCTGCCGGGAAACGAGTTTCTCGTTGAAAAGCTGCTGATAGCGCCCGTAGTCGAGCTTTTTTTGCTCCAGGTCGGCCCGTGCGTGCTCGATGTTGGCCTGCGCTGTCGCTTCGGCCGCAATATAGGAACTAATGTCGGTCTTTGCGGCGGAGATGCTTTCACGCTGCGCTGCGACCCCGGCCTCCGGTTGCACGTTTTCGATGGTGGCCAGCATCTGCCCCCGATGCACGTGCTCGCCTTCCTTGACGTACAGGTGCGTGATCCGTCCAAAGGCGGTCGCGCCGATGTTGACATACGTCTTGGGCTTGATCTGCCCGGTGCCGCTGACGACCGAGATGACCTCGCCGCGCTCCACGGTCCCGGCCAGCACCTTGGTATCGCGTCCCCGGGCCCTGAGGACCGTGAAGACCACGGCTGCCGCTATCAAAAGGACCAGAGCCGCAATCGCCGCTCCCCGTTTCCAGTTCATACGCATTGCTCCACGGCCGCCCCGCTCCCTGCCGTTCGCTCCCCACCTTAGGTTCTGCTGAGGCGGATGCAGGGGGCGAATCCCCGCCATCATACCTTGCGCGGGCCGGTTCGCCACCAGGGAGTTGCGGAATCGTGGTTGCCCAGCGGTAAGCTAAGGCGACCGGGCGATTTGGGTCGGTGGTTCCACTCGCTCAACGGTGCGAACCGATGACCTATGCCGGCGAAGGGGACTGGCGGAGGTGAGGATGGGTATGAGGATGGGCAGAACGGGATGGGTGCAGGTGCTTTTGCGCGGCACCATCGCAGCCGGTTTCATTTTCTTTGCGGGGCAGGTCGGCCAGGCGCAAACAGTGCGGATGCAGCCGCCACCACCGGTAGCCGAACACCCGGACCGCATGCCCGGACGCGGCTACGCCTGGGTGCCGGGCTACCAGCGCTGGGACGGTCGCAGCTTCCACTGGGAACACGGGCGGTGGGCCCTGCCGCCTCGGCCCGGGGCACAATGGATGCCCGGTCGCTGGGTCCAAGGCCGCGACGGATGGCGCTGGCTTCCGGGGCACTGGCGCGCCTAGCCTGCAAAAAGTGTACGGCAAGTCGCATGGGCGGTCGTTGATGGGCAACTGGAACAGATGCCGGGAGCGACCATCTGCTTGCACGCCAACATGGCCATCAGCCGCTCTGCGGGCCAGGGCTCGCCGTGGGTGACACGTCCCTTCGCACCCATACGGGCAGCGATGGAACCCACCCCTAGCCGGCGATCCCTAGCCAGCAATCTTGTTGGGCCGATTGGCGCGGGGCAGGGTCGCGGGTGCCAGGTTTCCCTGTGCCAAACCTGCTTTAACGGTTTTGGAGCCCAGTCCGTGGCCCGGAAGCAGATCTCTGCGCACCGTCGCGCTGCCGCGCGAAACGTTTCCGAACTCCGCGACGGGGTTGCTTTCCCGATGGGTGTCCACGGTCGATCCCACAGTCGACTCCACAGTCGATTCCAGGGCCGGTTCGAGACCCATGTCCATGGTTGTTTCCACAGCCGTATCCGGGATCACCTCGTCTTCGGTGGCATGTTGACGATAGCCGGTCGACCGTTGCCCCAGCATGAAGATCTTGCGGCACAAGCCGCACTCCCATGGAAACAGGCCCAGGCGGGGATAAACAATACGCTGAAGAAAGCCGACCCGGCCCTGGCGTCGCAGCGCTACCCTTTCACAATCTGGGCAATGCGGTTTTTTGCCCATCAACGCACGCTCATGTCGCACTTTCACCATAGCTATCCTGTCCCATCCTTCAAGTCTCAGCATCCTTATCGGCAGAGTGCGGGAAAGAATGAGTGCCACAGGTAAGAACCGCAAATCGGTAAAGAAGTTCCGCAGTGAAGTCTTTTGCATAGAGCGTCTTTCGACGCAGCACCGTTCCTGCGTTCACATTTTAGGCACTGGGTGACTCTAGTGTACTGATCTGCGGCATCAAAGGCGAGCCATGGAGCTTTCCGCCGGCAGGAGGTTGACTGGTTGCGAAATAGCTGGCGTGCAGCGGTATCCGGACGGAGCCGAACCCAGAGACCGCCAGGAATCTTGAACGACAATCTGGAACCGACAGTCTCGAACTCAGGCGGATCGAAGTGTCCGGCTGCCCAGCATGTGCTTGGTCAGGCGGATCAGCTCTGCGGGCGGGAAAGGCTTGAGCCGAAACAAGACCGGGGAATCCGCATAGTCCTGCTCCGCGTCGGGAAGGCCACTGAGTACAAGGACCGGCAGCTCCGGCAAGATGGCGCGTACCAGCCGGACCAGTTCCGGTCCGTTCATCCCCGGCATCAGGTGATCGGTCACCAACAGCCCCACCTGGTCGCGGAAATCCGGGTCCTCGATGCAGGCCAAGGCTTCTGCCGCGCCGCGGGCCAGCACGACCTCGGCCCCGGAACGGCTCAGGATGGCACGACGTGCCTCGGCCTGTACAAAATTGTCATCTACCAGCAGGATACGGCTCTTCATAAGACACTCAACGGTTTTCAATCAGCGACGCAACTGTTTCAACCCCAGCAATGGCCCGATTCCATCCGGTTTAAAGGATGCACCCCGGCTTGCGCCAGTTGCCTGGGTACCGGGCGCGCGGACTTTACAACAGGGCAAGCGTCCTCGTCTGACTTCCAGCGCACACAGCCGATCGAATTCGGCCTTGGGGAACAAGGAAGTGACTCTGCGACAATTAGGAAGCGAACTCTCTTTCGAACCATCACTCCCTGAATGATGCCCACCT
>CAXTYP010000239.1:0-4445 GCA_964248435.1 uncultured Acidobacteriaceae bacterium
CACCTTGCCGGGATAGTTGTAGATGGACGAGCGGAGATCGAGCAGCAGGTGTGCCGGTTTGCCGGCCGGAAAGGTGAAGCGGCTGACGCCGGCGCGCGGGGTCGCGGTCAGCTCGGCGCGCACGCCGTAGTCGGCCAGCGTGACGGCGTAATAACCGGGGTGGGCGTTTTCGGTCGTGTGCGAGAAGCGCGAGCGGTAGCCGGAGCCGGGCTTTTCGCGCTGGCCCGGTACCGGTTCCGGGCCCGGTTGCGATCCAGGTTGCGATCCCGGTTCCGGGCCGGGCTCCAGGTGCACATCGCCCGCGATGGGCTGGAGGAGGAAGTCGCCGAGATCGGAGTGACCCGCGCCCGAAAAGTGGGTGGCCGAAAAGCCAAGGATGGTGGAGTCTTCATAGCGATACCCGGCGGCCCACTTGTAGCTCTTGTTAAAGGGGCGGATCTGCGTATCGGGGCTCAACTGCACCATGCCGAACGGGACCGCGGCCCCGGGAAAGGTGTGGCCCTCGGCCCCCGTGCCAATCATGGGGTTGACGGCTTCGTAGCTGGACGATTGTGCCGGGGCGAGAGCGGACGAGGCGACCAGGAAAGCCGGCAGCAGGAGACGCGCGAACAAGGGCATGCTTGCATTATGCCGTGTGCCCACGGTAAGCGGCCCGGAGCCACCGAAGAAAGCTGCAGCCCAGCCGTGGCGCAGCGTAACTGACCAGGTTCAACAGATCCAAGCGCGATCGACTTTCCAGAAAGCTCGGCAGCGCCAACCCGATATGCTGGTCTTATGCAAGAAGAAGACCTGATGCGCCGGATCGATACCGGAGTGGTTGGCTTGAACGACATCTTGTCGGGCGGGCTGCCTGCCGGGCAAATGTACCTGCTGGAAGGCGACCCCGGCACCGGCAAAACAACGCTGGCCATGCAGTTCATCATGGCTGGAGTGCGAGCCGGCGAGAAAGGCCTTTACGTCACCCTGTCAGAGTCGCGGAGCGAGCTGGAAGGCTCGGCCCGCTCGCACGGGTGGAACGGCAAGGAGATCCCGATCGCCGAGTTTATTCCCGCGGAAGCCAGCCTGAACCCGGAAGAGCAGTACACCGTGTTTCATCCGAGCGAGGTGGAGCTGGCCGGCACCATTCACAAGCTGACGCAGTTGATCGAGGATGTGAAGCCGGACCGGGTTGTGATCGATTCGCTTTCGGAGTTGCGATTGCTGGCGGCAGACACCATGCGCTACCGGCGGCAGCTGTTGGCGCTGAAGCACTTTTTTGCCGGGCGCGAAATGACGGTGCTGCTGCTGGACGACCGGACGGCCGAGGGCAGCGACATGCAGCTGCAAAGCATTGCGCACGGGGTATTGCGGCTTGAAAAACTCCAGCGCTCCTACGGCGTGACCCGGCGCCATGTGGAGATCATCAAGCTGCGGGGAAGTGCGTTTCGCGAGGGGCTGCACGATTACACGATCCAGCGGGGCGGCCTCGTGATCTTTCCTCGCCTGATCGCGAGCGAGCACGAAGCTACGTTTGCCCGTGAGCGCATCAGCAGCGGAATGACGGTGCTCGACGGCATGTTCTGCGGCGGCATCAATCGCGGATCGTCAACACTGCTGCTGGGCCCTTCAGGTAGCGGCAAGTCGACCATCGCGATGCTGTACGCCTACGCGGCTGCGCGGCGCGGCGATCACGCGGTGATGTACGTCTTTGACGAGGTGCTGCGTACAGCCCAGGACCGGGCGGAGGGGCTGGGGCTGCGGGTTCGCGACGAGATTGCGAAGGGAACCCTGGCCATGTCGCAGGTGGACCCGGCAGAGCTGTCCCCGGGTGAGTTTATCGCCAGGATCCGGCAGGACGTGGAAGAGCGGGATGCCCGGGTTGTTGTGATCGACAGCTTGAACGGCTACCTGATGTCCATGCCCGGGGAGCGCGACCTGACGCTGCACCTCCACGAATTGGTTGCCTTCCTGAACCAGAAAGGCGTGATTACTTTTCTCATCTACACCCAGCACGGCATTGTCGGTAGCATGCAAACGGAGGTCGACGTGAGCTACCTATCGGACACGGTGGTGCTGCTGCGCTACTTCGAGGCAGAAGGGGAGATCCGGCAGATGTTGTCCGTCATTAAGCAGCGGGTCGGCCCCCATGAGCGAAGCTTGCGCGAACTGCGCATGAGCAGCCGGGGGCTGGAGATTGGGGAGCCGTTGAAGGGCTACCGTGGTGTGTTGACTGGTGTGCCGAACCTGGTTGAGCGAGCGGGCTAGCGCGATGCGTGAAGAGCTCATACAGTGAGCCTGGTGGTGCGGGTGTTGGCGCCGACGGGGCGCGACGCGGAACTGATCACGGCTGTACTGCGACAGCACGGCCTGGGTGCCGAGGTGTGCAGGGACTTGTCGCTGCTCGAGACCACGTCGGAGGAAAATCCGCTCGGGCCGCTGCTGATTGCGGAAGAGGCACTCGACGAGGCGTCGATCCGGCAACTCGGCAGGCTGCTCGGGGCGCAGCCTGCGTGGTCAGACCTGCCGCTGCTGATCCTGACCGGCAGCGGACGTGAAAACGCAACCAGCGATCGCCTAAGCAATGAACGGTTGTCGCTCGGCTCGCCTGTGCTGCTGGAGCGACCCATCCGCACTGCAACGCTGGTGAGCAGCGCGCGTGCCGCGTGCCGGGCCCGGGAGCGGCAGTACGAGGTGCGCGATGCGCTGGGGGAGCGCGACCGTGCCGTGCTGGAGCTGAAACATGAACGCGAAACCCTGCAGGTGATGCTGGATCACCTCCCGGTCGGTGTGCTTTTGGCCGAACCGAGCGGAAAGATTGTTCTTGGCAATCGCAGTATAGAACGCATCCTTCGGCACCCGGTTTTTCCCACCCCGGACGTGGAAGCGCATGGGCAATGGATCTCGTTTCACCCGGATGGCCGGCGGGTGAAAGGTGCCGAATATCCCTTGCCGCGCGCGATGAAAAGCGGGCAGGCCGTGGACGGGGAAGAGTACCTGTACCAGCGCGGCGATGGCTCGCTCGGGTGGGTCGGTTTATCGGCCGCGCCGATCCTCGATGAAGAGGGCCGGATCACGGGCGGAGTGGTGACGATCGCCGACGTGGACCGGCAAAGGCGCACCGACGATGAGCTTCGCCGGAGCGAGGAGCGTTTCCGCAAGCTGATCGAGAATGCAAGCGTCGGCGTCATGATCTGCGACACCGAAGGCGGGATCTCCTATGCCAATCCTTTTATCCTTCGGCTGCTGGGATACACGGCAGAGGACGTGAGGGGAGGCCTGCTTCGCTGGGACGAGCTGACGCCGCCGGAGTATGCCGAGGCCGACAGCAGAGCCCTTGGCCAGCTTGGCGCGACGGGTACCGCGACCCCTTATGAGAAGGAATATATTGCTCGTGACGGCCGCCGGATCCCGCTGGTGCTGGGTTGTACGCTGCTGCCCTCGCAGACGCATGAAAGAAGCGGTGTCGACGTTGCCGTCTTTTTGACCGATCTGTCGAGCCAGAAGCAGGCTGAAAGCGCGCTGGTGCGGAGTGAAAAGCTGGCGGCGGTCGGTCGACTGGCAGCATCCATCTCCCACGAGATCAACAACCCGCTGGAAGGCATCACCAACCTCGTGTACCTGGCGCGCCAGGGTGATACGTCGCCTGAGCAGGTGCAGACCTACCTGGGGATTGTCGACGAGGAACTGGCGCGCGTGTCGCAGATTGTGAGCCAAACCTTGCGCTTTCACCGGCAATCTACAAATCCCACAGCTATTACGCCGCAGGAGTTGCTGGAGCCGACCCTGGCCTTGTACGGCGGGCGCCTCCGGAACTCAGATATCAAGCTGGAACTGCGGTACCGCGCAACGGGCACGATCACCTGCTATGAAGGAGAGATTCGGCAGGTGCTGAATAACCTGGTCAGCAATGCGATCGACGCGATGCGAAACGGCGGCCGCATGCTGGTGCGAACGTGCGATGGCCGGTTGCCGGATAGCGGCGCCCCGGCTATCTGGATCACTGTGGCCGACACCGGCTGCGGCATGGCTCCAGCAACGCTGCGCCATATCTTTGAGCCGTTTTACACGACCAAGGGCATCAACGGAACCGGCCTGGGACTGTGGATCGCCGAAGGAATTATTGACAAGCACCAGGGAAGGCTCCTGGCAAAGTCAAGCGTGCGACCGGGCCGGGCAGGAACCGTCTTCAGTCTCCTGCTACCCAGAGATCCTGTCCGGCTGGAACACGCCATGCCGGAGGCGGTTGCTTTGCCGGTGTAGTTTGCCGGCCCGGTCCGGGCGTAGAACTCCGATCTGTCACGGAGCGTGAGGAGCCTGGAACATTGCACATGGAGAGCCGATTGAAAGTCTTCGTGTCGCTTTGAACAACGAAACCGAATTCAGCCTGGGGGTGAGGAAGTTAAGATCGCGGTGCCGTTTTATACAACGTTTCGGTCTGGGTCAGTGGGTAGAAGTTTCTGAACGAG
>CAXTYP010000240.1:0-4438 GCA_964248435.1 uncultured Acidobacteriaceae bacterium
GGGCGTGCCGCAGCCCGCGCCCGAACAGCCAGCCAAGCCGGGCAAGAAGCCGAAATCCGGCGGCTGCCGCGTCATCTACATCAGCCCGCTCAAGGCACTCGCGGTCGACGTGGAGCGCAACCTTCGCTCGCCGCTCGCCGGCATCGCCAACATGGCCCGGCAGCGCGGTGTCCCATTTCATGTGCCCGAAATCGCGGTACGCACCGGCGATACTTCGCAGCGCGACCGCGCGCGCTTCAAAAGCAATCCCGGCGAAATCCTCATCACCACGCCCGAGTCGCTGTACCTGCTGCTCACCTCCGACGCCGCCGCGTCCCTGCGCACGGTCGAAACCGTCATTATCGATGAGATTCACGCGCTGGTGCCCACCAAGCGCGGCGCACACATGGCGCTGACCCTCGAGCGTCTCGAGGCCATCACCTCCGCGCATACCGGCAAGCCCTTGCAGCGGATCGGCCTTTCCGCCACGCAGCGACCGCTCGAAGAGGTCGCGCACTTTCTTGCCGGCGCGCAGCCTCGCACGGAATCTGTGGCCCCGGCGCTGCCGGCCGAAGCACTCCGCGAAGAAAGCGAGCGCGAATGGACCAGCGAGCCTGAAGCTGTCGCCGATCATCTCGCCGCTGCGATCGCCACACCAGCCGTAGCAACGATCGAAACCACACACGACGCAGTCGCCCGCTACCGCCCCGTCACCATCCTCAACGCAAGCGAGCCCAAGCGTCTCGAGCTCCGCATCGAAGTCCCGGTCGAAGACATGGCGCGTCTCGGCGAGGTGCAGGAGCTGCCGAGCGGCGCGGCCTCGCAAGGCCCCAAGCGCACTTCCATCTGGGCCGCCATTCACCCGCGCCTGCTCGAGATTGTGCGCGAGCGCACCTCCACCATCATTTTTGTCAACAGCCGTCGCATCGCAGAGCGTTTGGCCGGCGCGCTCAACGAACTTGCGGACGAATCCATCGCCCGCGCCCACCACGGTTCGCTCGCCGCGCCGCAACGCTCCGAAATCGAAGAGCTTCTGAAAGCCGGCAAGATCAAGGCCCTGGTCGCCACCTCCTCGCTTGAGCTAGGTATCGACATGGGAGCGGTCGATCTTGTCATCCAGATCGAAGCGCCGCCGTCAGTCGCCTCTGGCATGCAGCGCATCGGGCGCGCGGGCCACTCCGTCGGTGCTGCGAGTGAAGGCATTATCTTTCCCAAGTACCGAGCCGACCTGCTGGCCTGCGCCGCCGTCACACGCGCGATGCATGAGGGCCTGGTCGAGTCCACGCGCTTTCTCCGCAACCCGCTCGACGTGCTCGCGCAGCAGATGGTCGCAATCGTCGCGCAGCCGCCCGTGCTCGCGACGCGTGAAAAAGAATCGAAGCGGGTTAAAAGACTCAAAGCCGAGTTTGACCTGCTCGAACAGGACGAACGCTCGCCCGGCATCGCGGTGGAACAACTCTTCGCCATGGTGCGCGCCGCCGCTCCCTACGCCGAGCTATCGCGTGGCGCGTTTGAGGGCGTGCTCGACCTGCTCGCCGGTCGCTACCCTTCCGACGAGTTCGCCGAGTTGCGCCCGCGCGTGACCTGGGACCGCGTGACCGATATCGTCACCCCGCGCCAGGGTGCGAAAGGCCTCGCCATCCTCAACGGCGGCACCATTCCCGACCGCGGCCTCTACGGCGTTTTCCTGTCCGGCTCCGAGAAAAAGCCCATCCGCGTCGGCGAGCTTGACGAAGAAATGGTGTTTGAATCGCGCAACGGCGACACTTTTATTCTTGGCGCCAGCACCTGGCGTATCGACGACATTACGCATGACAAGGTGCTGGTTTCGCCCGCGCCCGGCGAGCCCGGCAAAATGCCGTTCTGGCATGGCGACAATGCGGGCCGCCCGCTTGAGTTCGGTCGCCGCATCGGCGCGCTCACCCGTGAGCTGCGCGCGCTGCCCCACAATGTCGCGCTCACACGGCTCGTGCGCGAGCACGACCTCGACGCGAAGGCCGCTGAAAACCTGCTGCGCTTTCTTGCCGACCAGGAGATCGCAACCAGCACCGTGCCCGACGACCGCACCATCGTGATCGAGCGCGTGCGCGACGAGCTCGGCGACTGGCGCGTTTGTGTGCTCACCCCCTTCGGCTCGCGCGTGCACGCGCCCTGGGCCATGGCCGTTACCGGACGCATCCGCGCGAGCGGCGGCCCTGACGTGGAAGTGATGTGGGCCGAAGACGGATTCGTGCTACGCTTTCCGGATTCCGACGCCGCCCCTGACGCCGACATCCTGCTGCTCGATGCCGAGGAAGCGACAGGCCATGTCCTGCGCCAGCTCGGCGCGACTGCATTATTCGCAGCCAAGTTCCGCGAGTCCGCCGCGCGCGCGCTGCTGCTGCCGCGCAAACGCGCCGGCACCCGCGCGCCTTTGTGGCAGCAGCGCAAACGCGCCTACGACCTGCTTGCCGTCGCTTCGCGCTACGCATCTTTTCCCATGCTGCTTGAGGCCTATCGCGAGTGCATGCGCGACGTATTCGACATGCCCGCGTTTCTTGAAACCCTGCGCGCAGTCGAGAGGCGGCAAATCCGCGTCCACGTCGCAGACACCCGCACCCCATCGCCCTTCGCATCGTCGCTTCTGTTCTCGTACGTCGCTAATTACATCTACGACGGCGACGCCCCGCTCGCCGAACGCCGCGCACAAGCCTTGTCCATCGACCAGGAGCAGCTGCGCGAGCTGATGGGCGACGCCGACCTGCGCGAACTGCTCGACCCCGACGCCATCGCCGAAGTCGAAGAGCAACTGCAATCGCTCGGCGAGCTCGGCCACGCTCGCTCAACCGACGGCATGCACGACCTGCTGCTGCGCCTCGGCGACCTGACGCGCGAAGAGCTGCGCCGCCGTACCGTTTCCGCTGAAGTCTTCGAATCCCTCGATCGCCTCGTGCGTGCGCGCCGTGTACTCGAGGTCCGCATGGCAGGTGAAAAACGCTTGATCGCCGTCGAAGACGCCGCGCGTTATCGTGATGCGCTCGGCATCCCCCTGCCGCCCGGCCTGCCTACCGCTTTGCTCGCGACCGTTGCCGCGCCGGTGCTTGAGCTGATCCGCCGCTACGCCCGCACCCACGGCCCATTCACGTTGGGGGAGGTGCAGGCGCGTTTCGCACTCGACCCGCAAATCGCTGACGCGGCACTGCGCCAGCTGCTGCTCGACGGTCGCGTCGTCGAAGGCGGCTTCCGTCCGGGCGGCGTTCATCGCGAGTGGTGCGATGCCGAAGTGCTGCGCCTGATCCGCCGCAAGTCGCTGGCGAAGCTGCGCAAGGAGGTCGAGCCGGTGGAGCAGGCCATGCTCGCGCGCCTCGGCACGCACTGGCAGGGCGTCCTGCAAAAACGTCGCGGCCTCGACGCGCTGCTCGACACCATTGAGCAGCTGCAAGGGGCGCCGCTCATCGCATCGCTGCTTGAAACCTCGCTGCTGCCTGCTCGCGTCACCCGCTACACTCCCGGCGACCTGGACACGCTGATCGCTGCCGGCGAGGTCACCTGGACCGGGCTCGACGCGCTCGGGGAGCACGACGGCCGTATTGCGCTCTACTTGTCGGAGCAGCTGCCGGCACTGCGAAACCCTGTCCCGGACAAAGACGCCGAGCCCTTGTCCGAAAGGGAAGCGCAGCTCGTCGTGCAGCTCGCGCGTGGCGGCGCCATGTTCTTCGCGCAGCTGCACGAAGCGGTCGGCGGCGGCTATCCGGGCGAAACGCTCGACGCCCTTTGGTCGCTCGTGTGGCGCGGGCTCGCCACCAATGACACATTTCATGCGCTGCGCGCCTACGTGCAAAAAACCGCCGGCAGCAGCCGCAGTCCTAGCCGCGATGCGCGGCGCGTACATAACTCCGGTTTCCGCTCGCGACGCACCACGCCCCCCACGGCGCAAGGCCGCTGGACCCTTCTGCCCGCCGGCGACGCCCTCGCAAGCCAAACCGAGTGGTCGCACGCTGTCACGCAGCAGCTTCTCAACCGCTACGGCGTGCTCACGCGCGAGTCCGTCGGCAGCGAAAACCTGCCCGGCGGTTTCAGTGCCGTTTACGACGTGCTGAAAGCCATGGAAGAAAGCGGCAAGATTCGCCGGGGCTACTTCGTCGCCGGCCTCGGTGCAACGCAGTTCGCCTTACCCGCTGCTGTCGACCTCCTGCGCTCGCTTCGCGCCGGTGCCGCGCCCGAGCCGTCCGAGCTCCTCACGCTCGCGGCAACCGACCCCGCGAATCCGTACGGATCGATCCTGCGCTGGCCCGCCGTGGCTGAAAATGAAGAACAGGACGCGAGCGCCATCCGCACCCTCACCCGCAGCGCCGGTGCCAGCGTCGTTCTGCGCAACGGCGAGCTCGTCGCCTACATGCGCCGCGGCAACCCGCACGTGCAGTTCTTTCTGCCGCCTGACGAGCCCGAGCGCTCGCAGGTCGCGCGCGACCTCGCCGCC
>CAXTYP010000241.1:0-4434 GCA_964248435.1 uncultured Acidobacteriaceae bacterium
TTCGTGACGTGCCAGTGCATGCCCGTTCACAAAGGTGTCGACCCCGGGGTCGTCTCCTCCGACCACGATGTAAAAACAAGCACTCATACAGCAGGATGGATGCAAAACAGGGCTTGCCCGAAAGCGAGTTCAGCCTCCTGGACGACCAAAAAAAGTTATTCCTCGTCATCGTCGGCTTGCGATTGCAGAACAGACCGGCAGCAGCCCAGTAATAGCGCCGCGGCTCCCGCCAGTGTCCACGATGGATGGGCCCGTGCCAGCACCGCACTTTCCCCAACCATGACCATGGTTTGCAGCCACTGCGTGACGGCGACCTGCTCCGGCTTGTACGCGTCGCCGGCGAGCAACGCGTACAAGCCCGCGTAGGGCAGCGCCGTTCCGAAAACCGAGAGCAGCAGTAATGACCCGGCTGCGCCCGCGTTCCACTGCGTGGGAGGCGCGAGGCGTGGAGATGGATCGAATACAAGGCTACCGAACGCAAGCAGCGCCCCGGCCACGGCAGTGGCTCGAGCCAGGTTCGCCGCCACGGAGCAACCCAGGAGCTGACGCGCGGCGTACCGGAGCGCCCACGCTTGCAGGCCAACAGCGAAGAGCGCAAGCAGCACCCAGACGAGCTTGCCAGGGGCAAACGGGACCGTGCCGTTAAGCAGCAGCAGTGCCGCTCCCGGTGCAATCGCCATCGCGGGCGACCAGCGCTCGCCCGCAGTAAGTAGCGGCAGAAAGGAGTACAACAGCGGCGTCCATCCGCCGATGCCATGTTGTCCGGCAACGACGAGCAGTGCCGTCGGACCCGCGAACAAGGCTGCGCCCAGCGTGAGATGAGCACGCCACGGCAGCCTTCTTGCCGGTTTTTGGAGTGAAATCCACAACAGCCCACTGGCCGCAAGCGCAAAGATGAGCGCCGTCGCCGCGAACGGTGCCGCGAGCTCGGCCAGGCTCGGTGCAGCCATCCAGCCCGAACCCCACAGCAGGCTCATTCCGCACAACAGCGGCAGGCGAAAACGCCGCAAGCCCTTACCTGCCCGAGGACTGCATGAAAGCCGCGATGTGCTCGTTTAGAAACTTCGCATCGGCGGGACTCGCGCCAGCCCCGGCCGGATGCCCCCAGATGGATGGAATCGGCAGGAGAGTGCAGTGGGTGATGTACTGCGATTCATACCGCGCGTCCTCAACGGGAAAGTAAAGATCAGTTGCGGACGGCATGTACAGGACCGGCACCTGGATGGACCGGAGTGCCGCGGCGAGGTCGCCGTGAAAAGGCGGCGTCGCGCCCACGTCGTTCCCCTCCCAGGTGCGCAATTGCAGGATCAGGTTGTTGGCGTCGGCGTTCGGAATGAAGTCCTTCTTGTAGTGATCGAGCACCTGCGGCAGCTTGGTACCTGCGGGGAACTCGGTCTTCCACAGCTCCTCGCGCCACCATTGCTGTCCGTACAGCCACGCGGTCCAGATCAGGTTAAAAGCCTCGATGCCGTGCTCGGGCTGCTGCTTGTAGTTGCCGTTCGCGAACACGGGATCGGTCTCGATCGCCGTAATCTCGCTTTCGTTGCGCACGATGCCGTGGCCGTAGGTCTTGGCCGTGCCGGAGGTGGCGACGATGCGGTCCATGTAGGTGGGGTAGCTGACAGCCCACTGAAACGCCTGCTGCGCGCCCATGGAAAAGCCGATGACCGCCTGTAGATGCCGGACGTGCAGCTCCTCGGTGAGCAACTGGTGCACCCCTTCCACGTTGTCGCGGATAGTCGTGACCGGGAAACGCGACCCGTGAAAGGGCTCCGGCGTGTTGGAGGGCGAGGAGGACCGTCCGTTGCCGAATTCTTCGCTGGTGATCAGAAAAAGCTTGGTCGGGTCGAGCGCCTTGCCTGGCCCGATCAGCCACTCGTAGCCGTGCATATCGGCCATGTAGTGCGAGGGCAGCAGCACCGCATTGTCGCCCGCGGCGTCGAGGTGACCGTAGGTCCCGTACACAATATGAGCCTCGGGCAGAACCGTGCCGCTTTCGGTCTTAAAGTCGTGCAGCGTAAAGGTGTGCTGGACCGGCTCAGCCGGTGTTTGCGCAAGGGTGACCGCTGGGGCAAGCAGCAAAGCAAGCAGGAAGGGACGCATTAGTGTGTGGTCTCCGGGGTGGGGGTGCGGGCGTTGAGCGGTGGAAAAAGCGGCGGCGGTGCGCGATGGTGCGTGGCCTGCTGGTAGCTGTAGGCAAGGCGGATCAGCTCGCCTTCACTCCAGGCGCGACCCAAAAAGGTGAGCCCGGCCGGCAGCCCGCCGTGGGTAAAGCCCATCGGCACGGTCATGGCGGGAAATCCGGTTTGCGGTGACAGCACCTGGCTGTTGTCGCCGGCCGGGCTTTGGATGTCGCCGACCGCGCGCGGTGCGTTGCTCCACGTCGGGTAGACCACTGCGTCCAGCTTGGCGCCATCCATCGCTTGCAGCAGCGCATTGCGGAAGGCAATCTTCGGCGGGTCGTGGTACACATCCGCGCAGGGCGATCGGCGGTCGCCTTTGCCGGGCGCAGCCACTGCCCCGCGTATCTCTTTTTCAATGTAAGGCAGAAACAACCCGGAGCGCACGATCTCGTCCAGCGAGTGATACGGCGCGTTGGGGTGCCCGGCCAGGTAGCGGTCGAGGTCGGCGCGGAAGTCGCCGCACCAGAGACTCGCAAGCATCTGCTTGTAGCCCGGCACCGTGAACGGATCGACCAGCACCGCACCCTGCGCCTGCAGTTCACGCAGCGCGTTCTCCGTCGCGGCTTTCACTTCCGGGTCGGTGGTCGGCGTTTCAAAGTACGGGCGAAACACGCCGATACGGGCGCCCCGCAAGCCGTGCGCGTCCAGAAAGCGCGTGTAATCGAGGACAGGCCGCTCGCGGTCGAGCCCCGTCAGCGGGTCGCGTGGGTCGGACCCCGCCACCACCGTCAGCACGCGCGCCGCGTCTTCCACCGTGCGCGCCATCGGGCCGCCCACATCGTTATTCGCAAACAGCGGGATAATGCCGGCACGGCTGGTCAGCCCCAGAGTGGGGCGAATGCCGACCAGGTCGTTGTGCGACGACGGCCCGCGGATGGAGTTGCCGGTGTCGGTGCCCAGGCCGACCTCGCCGAGGCTCGCGGCCACCCCTGCTGCCGTGCCGCCGCTCGACCCGGCTGGCACGCGGGACAAGTCGTAAGCGTTGCGGGTGATGCCGGCGATGGAGCTCTCCGTCACATAAGGAGAAAAAGCCCACTCCGCCATGTTTGTTTTGGCCAGTACGATGGCTCCGGCCGCGCGCAGTTTCGCGACCATGGTGCTGTCGGCCGTCGGGACAAAGCCCTTCATGGCAAGTGAGCCGCCCGTGGTTTGCAGCCCGGCGGTGTCGTAATTGTCCTTGACCACCACCGCGATGCCTCCAAGCGGGGGCAGCTTACCGCTCGCGCGAAAGTCCCGATCGCAGCGATCCGCATCTGCGAGTGCCTGCGGGTTGAGAGTGACGATGCTGTTCAGCCGCATTGCCTGGTCATACTTCTGAATGCGTGCGAGGTAGCTCTCGACCACCGCCCGGCACGTGGTGCGGCCTTCGCGGATGGCGGACTGTGTCGATGCGATCGTGGCCTCGGCGACTTCAAAGCGAGCCGTCGCACGGGCCCCGTCCTGCCCTTGCACACCCAAAGCCGTCAAGAGGATGAGCACGGAAACCGCCCTGCCGACACGGCTCATCCGGTTAGTTCGCACTCAGGGTGTTGTCGGCGCAGTCGTCATCGGGCAGCACGTGGTCCGGGTCCACTGTAGCCGACGCGACCGGCTTTTCCCCGGTCCACACCATTTCGCCCTTTGACTCCCAAGTTTCCACCGGCACCACAAACCGCGTTGTTGACCCATCGGCGTAGCGCACCTCCACGGTCGTCGGCAGCACCAGCTGCCCCCGGTTGACCAGCGTGACGGTGTCGCCCGCAATCTTTGTTACGGCCATGTCGTAGCGCCAGTGGTTCATGTACCAGCCGCGCCAGAACCAGCCCAGGTCTTCCCCGCCCTCGCTCGCCATCTCGCGAAAGAAGTCCGAGGGCGACGGATGCTTATAGGCCCAATCGCGAATGTACTGGCGGAATGCCCAGTCGAACCGCTGCTTGCCGAGGATCTGCTCGCGCAGCAACACCATGCCGTATGCGCCCTTGAAGTACGAGACCGGGTGCGCCAAGGGCCAGGTGTACGCGTCGGCGGGCATCAGGATCGTCGGGGCGTCCGGGTTGTCGATAACCTTCAAAATCGTATCCGGCGGTTCGCCTCCGGCCGAGTATTCCGGGTCGCGCTTGGGCCCGTACACGCCGTTTTCGAACTCGGCCGATTCCGCGATATCGATAAAGGTATTGAAGCCCTCATCCATAAAGGCATTGCGCCGCTCGTTTGAACCCACGATCATCGGGAACCAGTCGTGGCCGATCTCGTGCGCGGTGATCCAGAACAG
>CAXTYP010000242.1:0-4426 GCA_964248435.1 uncultured Acidobacteriaceae bacterium
GAACGTTGTATCCCGTCATTATGATTTTTTTTTGCGAAGCGGAAAGATGCTGAGCGAGCGGCTCGAACCCACAGGTTTGCTCCTCGCGGCCTAGCCGCAAACCGTGCGGATAGTGGGCCGGGCGCGAGGCTGGCTGGCTGGGTTGCACTACACGGGCTGCACGGACAATGGCCTGGACACCCCGTGGCTCGCAGAGGGTAGTTGTCGCCTCAGCCCTGGGCTTTCCCTTTTCCTGCCTGGCGCAATTCTTCCGCCAGCAGAATGGCCTCGGCGATCTCCCGCATCGGCCGCCGTCGTTGCCGGCTTTCCCGTTGCATGGTCCGGTAAACTTCGTCCTCGCTGATTTGAAGGTCCCTGAGAAGGACACCCTTGGCGCGGTCCACGAGCTTGCGGGTTTCCAACTGCTGTACCAGCTCGGAGTTTTGGGTTTCCAGCCGGGCGCGTTCCATCTCGGCTCCCACAAGGGTGCCGATGGTCGAAAGCAGGCGCTGTTCAAGCTCCGTGAAGTCGTGTTTTTCGCGATGCTGCAGGTTCAACACACCAACAACCCGGTTTGCGCACAGGATGGGCACGCACAGCATCGCCTCGAAGTGATCTTCCGGCAAGTTTAAAAAGGCGCTGAAACGCGGATCCCTGGATGCTTGCTCGGAAAGGGCGACTGCTTTTCGGTGCTCAGCCACCCATCCCGTCACACCTTCGCCGAGCGAAAGCTTGAGCCGGTCCACTACATCTCCATGCGGGTCTTTGGAGGCGCGCAGAACAAGCTCGGTCCCTTCCACTGTGTACAAAAAGCAGGAGTCGCACGGAAATACGGTGGACACGAATTTCACAATGCGTTCCAACACAACATGCAAGGGGTCGGCCGCTGTGATGTGGCTGGATACTTCCTGCAGAATATCGAGCGGCGCCAGCCCGTCCAGGAAGCCTGCCATGGTCGGCGTGGAAGCAGCAACCTGCGCGATGCCCCGGAGGGCCGAAGCCGCGCCAGCCGGCACCGGCGTAGGCTCTCCCATGGACGGCTGCGGCATCTGTGCCCGATCGGGAAGCGGGGCCGCATTTCGTTTGGCGGGGAGGAGCTTGCCTGAGTACTGCGCGGCTTCATTAATCATGAAGCCCATCTTGGGCCGCGAGGGTTCAAAATCCGGCTTTACGCCATAATGCTGTAGCTCCTCGGTGGTTGTGGGCCCGACAGAGACCACAACCAGTGTCGCCAACCCGAGCCGCAGGTCATCGGCCCGCCCCATGTCCGTAGCCACCTGGAAAAGATGGATGACCTGCACGGCAGTCATAAACAGCACGACGTCGACCGCGCCATGGATGACGGCCAGCACACTTTCGCGCAGGGGTTGCAGATCCAGCGGTAGGCCCCACTGGTACACCGGCACCTTGGTGACCTGCGCGCAGCGCGTCACCAACTCGGCGAGCAACTCCGGGTTGGAGGCCCCGTACTCCTGGATCGCCAGGCGCATCTCCGGCAGCCGGTCCGCAAAGTTCGTATCCAGCGTTTGAACCACCTCCCGCCAGGTCGCCGGCTCCGGCACCACAGCGCTGAGCGGCACTTCCAGCTCGCGCAGCACGGCACCAGGCTTGACGCCGCGCGCCACCACGATCGTGCGGCGCAGGGCCTCGATCACGGCATCCCGGGAGATTTCCGTTTCAAGAATACTCATCATCGATCGCACCCCAACCCCGGTCATGAAGAGCACGAGTTCAAACTCGCCCGCCACCAGCCGATGCCCAAACTGAAGACACGCCGCGTTCGAAGACAATGGCAGTTCGCGCATGGCCGGCACCACCAACGGCTCGCCATTGTAGGTGCGGATCAGCTTTTCCACTTCGCGGGCACGGCGGGACTCCAGCGACAACACGCGGAGTCCATCGAAGCTCGCATGCGGCATCGGGCCGATCCTTTCGCTCAGTCCCGGGGAGATCACCCGTTTGCGCGGCGAGGTTCCCGATGGAAAAAGGCTGCGTTTGAGATAAGTTCTCCTATACTACGTCGGCCCAACCCGAGCGCAAACTGCTTTTTGCGAAACTTGACGCAGGCTCAAAGCCGGGATGGGCAAAGGGGACCTACAGGATCCGGGCCTTTTCACCCGGCGCCAGAAGCTATGGCCTGAGCGCGTCCTTCCATGGCTTCGCAATCCTGTAGCTCAGCTCGAAATAACCGTACTGCGCCACACGGTCGCGGGGATAAATCGTTCCCACCACTGTTTTGCCGAACGCCCGCGCATAGTAAGTTCCGAGGGTCAGCTGCTTGCTCACCGCGTAGTCCGCGCTGATGTCGTAAAGCGATGTGAAGCTGCCGTGATTGTTTCCAGGCCGCCCGATAAAGCCGAAAGCCTTGTTGTCGTAGGCACCCCCGCCCTGGTACCAGAAGTCTTTCGGTGCGGTCAGCTGCAGGAAGTGGAGATCGGTCCGCACCTCCAGCGCCTTGCTCGGCCTGTCGATGAACTGCACGAACTCATTTTTAGAGTTCATCATGTTGAAGAACGGAAAGCGCGCGTAAAGACGCGGCGTCGGCAGGATCTGGAAAAACGTGTTGTGCACGCGGTCCGTGTTGTTGTTGTCGCCGGTCGTGCGCAGGGTGCCGCCGCGCAACCAAGGCTGGGTCTTCACGCCTGTCCAGCGATAGCCGCCTTCTGCCGCGTACCCGCCTGAGTGCTGGCTCAGCAGGCCCCAGGAGCCATCCTGCAGCACGCCCCAGAACAGCAGGTCCACGGTGTTCTTGCCCACCGGGATCGCCGTTGTTGCGTTCATGCCATAGGTGCCGATCCGGATATTCCTGTGATCGAGCGCACGCGCCGCCGCCGTGCGGTTGTCCGTCTTGGTCAGCCCCGTCCGGCCGTCGTGGTAGCCGATCGCAAATCCGCGCAGGAGCAGCCGTTTCTGCGCCAGGTAGCGCGTGTACGCCAGGTACTGCACATCCACGTTCAGTTCGGGGTTGGCGTTCATGTTGAAAACGCCCTGCACGGCGCGGGCGGCCATGGCCGTCAGGTTCCAATTCGCCCCGCCCACCTTGCCTTCTGCTCCATCAAACGACCGCTGCCCGGTGGAAAAACCAAAATTGCCGATCAAGCGCTGCGCGATGCGATTGGTTTCGAGCCAGGCAAGTGTCGGATTTTGCGGCACCGTTTCCTGCCCGTCGAAAAACTCGAAGCGTCCCAGCCGCAGCGTGTTGGCGTCGCGCTTGAAGTGATACCGCAAAAACCCCTGGCGAAAGGAGGCCGCTACCGGGTACGGATTGTTGCCGTTGGCGACGTAGTAGTTTGCGCCCAGCCCCAGTTGGCCCTGCGCCGCTACCGTGGACACCGCATGGCTGGGCAGAAACAACTCGGTGCCTTGCCCCAGCTCCAGCGTGTAGTCAAAGTGCCGGAGCCGCTGCTGGATGCCCAGCCGGAGCAACGAGTCCTGGTGCCCGTAGACCTCATCGTGGGGCGTGGCGGCAAACCACTGGGTGGCATTGGTCCGCTCGCGCACGGTGGCGATCACGTTGACCGGCGTGGACGGCGACGCGGAAGGCGAGGCGGGCGCGGGCGAAACGGTCTGCGCTGGAGCGGCGCAGCACGCGCCCAGAACAAGACAGGCGAAGAATTTAAAACGCAAGGGCAAAGCAAATCTCCTTGATCCGGCGCAACAGGAAAAGCTTCGATGGCGAGTATGTTCGCAGGGGCGCGCGGCACGGGTGGCCCGCGCACAGATATTTCGCGAACGGAGGGAAGCAAGCCGGCTCTGCTCCACGGAGAGCAGCGAGGCGAACGGCGACGCCGCAGCGCGACACGTCAGGGTGTCGATGAGCTTGTGTGAGTACGGTGTAACACAGCCGAGGCTGGAAATGAAGCATCGCCTTTCGGATTGTGGGTCCGTTCGGCAAATGGGCGAACTTTGAGCGTTGTCCGCATATGGACGCTGGAAAGCTCGCCTGGCTCGCAATCCGGGGCTCTAGCCCAGGCCGCTTCTCGACCGCCTGCGGACGCTTGCACCGGCGCCGGGCTTTGCCTATACTTTGGTCACCGCGAGCCAACATTTCTGTTGACAGCTCCGGTCCTGACCCGTTCGGCCCCATGACGCGCCGGACTCCCTATTGAAATGTTCTGTTCAGCTCCGATGGGAGCGTGTGCCCGTCTGCGTTCCGCGGGCGCGCCCTCGCAGCATTGGAGCCCACGCTGATGGGAGGCCGCCTGATGTCCGCAATCGACTCGTCGTCGTTTCCCCCCGCAGCCTCCTTGGCTGGCGCGGGCCCTTTCACCGAACCGCAAAAGCAGTACCTCCAGGGCTTCTTTGCCGGCACCACGCAGCGCGCGCCCTTTGCCGGCCAACTGCCAGACGGCACCGTCACCAGCGACCCGGCCTCCGGCGCCCAAAACCTTGCTGCCGCCGCGGAGCCCGATGAGCCCACCTTCTGGGGCACGCCCGTTAGCGATCT
>CAXTYP010000243.1:0-4415 GCA_964248435.1 uncultured Acidobacteriaceae bacterium
GTAGAAAAACTCCTGCCACTGCCGCACCATGCCCAGGTAGCCGTTGTTCACAATCGCGATATTGATGTCCAGATTCTCCTGCGCGATCGTCGACAACTCGAAAGCCGTCATCTGGAAGCCGCCATCGCCCGCGATCACCCACACTTCGCGGTCCGGGCATGCCACCTTTGCGCCAATGCCTGCCGGCAGTGCGAAGCCCATCGTCCCCAGCCCGCCCGACGTAATCAGCGTCCGTGGCTGCTCGTGCCGGTAGTACTGCGCTTCCCACATCTGGTGCTGGCCCACGTCCGTCGCCACAATGGCGTTGCCCCCGGTCGCCCGCCACAGGTCGTGCATCACGTGCGCTGCATACAGGTGCCCCAGGTCTGGCAGGTTGCGAATATCGCGCACCGCGCCTTCGCCCTTGCTCGTGCCGATCTCGCGCAGCCATGCGCTTTCAGCGGTGGTGTCCGCCCCGCTCAACAATGGCAGAAGCCCGTCCAGCACCTCGCGCAGGTCGCCCAGCAGCGCCACGTCGACCTTTACGTTCTTGTTGATCTCTGATGGATCAATGTCGATATGAATCTTTCTCGCACCCGGAGCATACGTCGCGAGCGTCCCCGTCACCCGGTCGTCAAAGCGCATGCCGCAGGCAATCAGCAGGTCCGCTTTTTGGATCGCGTCGTTCACCCAGGACTCGCCATGCATGCCCATCATGCCCAGGGCCAGCGGGTGTGACGCGGGAAAGCCGCCGAGGCCCAGCAGCGTGGTCGCCACGGGGATCCTCATGCGTTCGGCCAGCGTCAGCATCCCTTCTGTCGCGCCCGCCTTGATCACGCCATGCCCGGCCAGGATCACCGGCCGCTTCGCCGAGCGGATCAGTTCCGCCGCGCTTCCGAGCGTTCCGGCGACCGACCCCGCTTCCGCCTTCAGCATCGGGTGTGGCCGCCGGGGCTTCGGCGCTGCGGCCGCGAAGTTGAACTTCGCCACTGCCTGCTGCGCGTCCTTTGTGATATCGACGAGCACCGGGCCCGGACGCCCCGACTGCGCGACCGCAAACGCTTCGCGCAACACCGGCGCAATCTCGTCCGCGCGTGTGACCAGGTAGTTGTGCTTGGTCACCGGCAGAGTCGCGCCCGTGATGTCGACCTCCTGGAACGCATCCGATCCGAGCACCTTGCTCGACACCTGCCCCGTTATGCAGACGATCGGAATGGAGTCGAGCATCGCCGTCGCGAGGCCTGTGACCATGTTGGTTGCGCCAGGGCCCGAGGTCGCAATGGCCACGCCGACTCGCCCCGAAGCCCGCGCGTAACCGTCGGCCATGTGCGTCGCGCCCTGCTCGTGCCGCACCAGGATGTGCCGGATTGGAAACTTGCGTAGTGCGTCGTACACCGGCAAAATGGCGCCGCCCGGGTACCCGAACACCTCGCGCACCCCTTCGCCTTCGAGCGTCGCCCATACAATTTCGGCGCCCGTCAACTCTATCGACGCTGCCGTGTGCTCCGCTTCCACCACCTCCTCGTGCGAGTGCCGCGGCGCCGTGGGCGCAGGCTGCGCGCCCCGTCCCATCTGCCAGTCCTGCATCGGATTCGGTAACTCGTTCTTCATCGATCGCTCCTCAATCTCCCGCCGACCCACGGGAGGCACACATAAAGTCCAGTACAGGCCCCGAAGGGGTCGCGTTCGCTCGTGAGCCGCGGGCGGTTCTAACCCGTAACCGCCCCCCGCGAAGCCGAAGAAACACGGTCCGCGTACTTGCGAAACACCCCGCGCGCATACCGCGGCGCGGGCGCCGTCCAGTTTGCCAAGCGCCGCGCGATCTCCTCGTCCGCTACATCAATTCGCAGCGAGCGCCCGGCTATATCAAACACCACCGTATCGCCTTCGCGGACCGCGGCAATCGGGCCGCCCATCGCCGCTTCCGGTGCCACGTGCCCGGCCATCAGCCCGCGGGTCGCGCCTGAAAATCGTCCATCGGTCAACAGCGCCACGTTCTCGCTCAGCTCAGGAATCCCCGCGATGGCCGCTGTCACCGACAACATCTCCTGCATGCCGGGGCCGCCGCGCGGCCCTTCGTAACGAATCACCACCACGTCATTCGGACGGATGCGCCCTTCCTGCACGGCACGAAACGCGTCCGGCTCCGACTCAAACACGCGCGCTGGCCCGGTGTGCAACAGCCGCTTGTGCCCGGCCACCTTCACCACGCAACCCTCGGGCGCGATATTGCCCTTCAAGATCACTAGGCCGCCGGTGGGCTTGATCGCCTGCGACGCAGGAAAAATCCCCTGCTGCCCAGCTGTTTCTTCGGCCAGCGCTGCTTCTTCCGCCAGGGTTTTGCCGGTCACGTTCGGCGCGTCGCCCGCGATCAGCCCTGCTTCCAGCAGTCGCTTCGCCAGCAGGCGCGACCCGCCGGCCTTGTAGTAGTCCGCCGCCACATACTTCCCGCCCGGCTTCAGGTCGCAAAGCAGCGGTGTTCTCGTTGAGATGCGGTCGAAGTCGTCCATCGTCAGCGGCAGACCCAGCTCATGCGCGATCGCCAGGAAGTGCAGCACCGCGTTGGTCGAGCCGCCCGATGCCGCTACACTCGCGATCGCGTTTTCAAGCGACGTCGGCGTGATCAAATGCGACGGCTTCACCCCTTCGCGTGCTGCCTGCATGACCAGGTGCCCCGCCTGGCGCGAGGCTTCGAGCTTTGCCGGCAAAAACGCCGGTACCCCCGACAGGCCCAGCGGCGAGATGCCCAGGAACTCACACGCCATCGCCATTGTGTTCGCCGTAAACTGCCCTCCGCACGCGCCCGCACCCGGGCACGCACTCGCTTCCACCGCTTCCAGCCCCGCGTCGTCCAGAGTTCCCGCCGCGTGCGATCCGATTGCTTCAAACACGTCCTGCACCGTCAGGTCGCGACCGTCCAGCCGCCCCGGCGCAATCGATCCTCCATACAGCATCAGCCCCGGAATATCGAGCCGCGCCAGCGCCATCACCGTGCCCGGCATGTTTTTGTCGCAGCCTGCAATGCACACGAGGCCGTCGAACAGGTTGCCGCGCGCGACCAACTCCACAGAATCGGCAATGACCTCGCGCGAGATCAGCGAAGCCTTCATTCCTTCGGTGCCCATCGTGATCCCGTCCGAGATCGTGACCGTGTTGAACTCCATCGGGGTGCCGCCGGCCTCGCGCACTCCCTGCTTGACCGCTTCGGCGATCTCGCGCAGGTGGTAGTTGCAGGGACCGATTTCGGTCCACGTGTTAGCAATGCCGATGATGGGTTTGCGCAGGTCGTCGCGTGTATAGCCGACCGCGCGCAGCATGGCACGCGCCGCCGCCCGGCTCGGCCCTTCGGTCAGCGCCGCGCTGTTGGTCTTGCCGGTATCGATCTGGTGCAGTACTTCACTCATTCGTTTTTACGCCTCTTCGAGAACACCCCCCCCCGAAGGGGGCGCCAGCCGCGCAGGCGGTTTAAGCCCTTGCTCTTAACCAAACCTCAGCATCATGCCGCTGTTCGTATGTTGTCAGCGCATCCGCATGCCGCAACGTCAGCCCGATATCATCCAGCCCGCCGAGCAAACACTCCCGTCGAAACGCGTCGATTTGGAAGGGCAGCCGCAGCCCGAACGCGTCCGCAATCACGTTTTCCTCCAGCGAGACCGTCAAACGATACCCATCGCCGGCCTTGGCCTGCAGCGTGATTCGCTCGATCTCGTTTTCCGGCAGCGTCACCAGCAGAATCCCGTTCTTGCCCGCATTCGAGTGAAAGATATCGGCAAAGCTCGGTGCCAGCACACAGCGAAATCCATACTGTCCGAGCGCCCACGCCGCATGCTCGCGCGACGAGCCGCAGCCGAAATTCTTGCCCGCGACCAGGATCTGCGAACCTCGGTACGCCGGGTCGTTCAGAACGAAATCGGATTTCTTTCGCCAGTCATAAAACAAAAAGTCCTCGTAGCCGGTCCGCTCAATCCGCTTCAAAAACTGCTTGGGAATGATCTGGTCCGTGTCTACATTCGACAACTCCAGTGGCGTCACGACTGACAACAATGTCCGAAAGGGTTCCATTACGCCGGCACCTCCGCTTCCTTGTACTGCCAGGTCCGCACATCGGTGAACCGTCCCATCACCGCCGCCGCCGCTGCCATGGCGGGCGAAACCAGGTGTGTGCGACCACCCTGCCCTTGCCGCCCTTCAAAATTGCGGTTCGAGGTGGAAGCGCATCGCTCGCCCGGTGCCAGGATATCCGGGTTCATTCCCAGGCACATGGAGCAACCCGGCTCCCGCCAGTCAAACCCTGCCTGCCTGAAGACGAAATCCAGCCCTTCGCGCTCCGCCTGCGCTTTGACCTGCTGCGACCCCGGCACCACCATCGCGCGCACGTTTGCATGCACCCGGTAGCCCGCGACCACCCTCGCCGCCGCGCGCAAATCCTCAATCCG
>CAXTYP010000244.1:0-4401 GCA_964248435.1 uncultured Acidobacteriaceae bacterium
ACGGTGGCGTTGCGGCGGGAGGCGGAGGGGCGCCGATGGCCGGTGTTTTGGCCGGAAGGAACCGGCGTGGAGTTGGGATCGGAGCTGGGCTCGGGACTGGGCTCGGGACTGGGCGGGCAGAAACTTGACGGGGAGTTGACGGAGAGTTGACGGGGAATTGTGGGCAAGGCCTGACCCGATGAGCGCAGAATGAATCCTATGTGGCTGCGGGTGTGGCTGCGGGCGTGGCTGCGAGGAAACGTTGGAGCTTATGAGTGGAGACGGCACAGGGGAAGCGAAACCGGAGCGGGTGGCCGGGCCTGTGGGCGGGCCGCCGGAGCTCAAGCAGGACGCCAGGCCGGAGCCCAAGGTGGTCCGTTTCGTGGTGGCGGCGTTGATTTTGCGAGGCGACACGGTGCTGATCTGCCAGCGACGCGGGGACCAGCCGATGGCGCACAAGTGGGAGTTTCCCGGGGGAAAGATGGAGGCGGGCGAAAGCGCGGAAGAAGCGCTGCGGCGGGAGCTGGACGAAGAGCTGAGTATCCGGGCGGAGATCGGCAGCCGGGTGGTGCGGCTGCGGCATACCTACCGGTCAGGCGGCGCGGTGGACCTGCAGTTCTTCGCGGTGCACCGGTTCGAGGGCGAGTTGAGGAATAATATTTTTCAACAGATGCGGTGGTGCGAACTGCGAAACCTGCCGGCCTATGACTTCCTGGCGGCGGACCGGACGCTGGTTCGGGACCTGGCGGCGGGTAAGTTGCTGTAGGGCCGGCTTGACAGGGCACGTGAAAGGGCGGGAGACTGCGGAGCGGTGCCGGCGTTTTCTGCGCACGGGGAGAACGGCTTGGGTGGAAACGAGGAGCGCCGGATGACCTTGACGCTTGACTCGTCGCTGGCGAGCGTGGACCGCGTGGAACAAACGGCGGAGCAGTTGGCGACGGCAGCCGGCCTGGGCGAGGACGCACGTTTCGGGGTGACGATGGCGGTGCGCGAAGCCGCTGCCAACGCGGTGTTCCATGGCAACAAGTGCGACCTGGCAAAACGGATCACGGCCTCATTTGAGAATACGGGCGCGTCGTTGATTTTTTCGGTCGCGGACCAGGGTGAGGGATTGGATCCTTCGACAATTCCGGACCCGCTGGCACCGGAAAACCTCCTGCGCGGCTCGGGCCGGGGCATCTTCCTGATGCGTTCGTTTATGGACGAGATACATTACAGGCAGCTGCAGCCGGGCACGGAGCTGACGCTGATCAAACATCTTTCTTTCAACCCCAGAGCAGTGGAAGGAACGCAAACATGAGCATGAGTGTGCATACACGCCAGGTGGATGGCGTGACGATCCTGGACCTGAGCGGCCGGATTGTTCTTGGTGAAGGGTCGGTTCAACTTCGTAACTCGATCAAGGAACTGGTGAACAAGGGGCAAAAGCAAATTTTGCTGAACCTGGGCGATGTGAACTACCTCGACTCGTCAGGGCTGGGCGAGCTGGTGAGCGGGTATACGACGGTTCGCAATGCGGGCGGCGAGTTGAAGCTGCTGAGCCTGACCAAGAAGGTGAAAGACCTGCTGCAGATCACAAAGCTGTACACGGTGTTTGACGTGAAGGATGACGAGGCGACGGCGGTGTCGTCTTTTAGCGCGCAGTAACGTTTGCCTTGATTTAGGGCTGGAATTTGGTTGACTTTCGGAGACGGCGGGCGTGGAATGTGGGTGTGAAAGAGGTAGTTCCCTCGATGGTTGCGTCCCACCGAGGGGTTCGGGCTATCGCTTTCGCAGTAACCGGACCGCGGTTGCAACAGCAATCAGGAAATGCCAGTCAAGCGTCCACCTGATCACCAGATGCACCCAATTGGATGAGTTAGCATCCATAAGCCACCTCCAGCATTGGAACCGGCGTACGCCCGTTAGCGCGGGATACGCCGGTCAGGCCCTTGTCTCGGACTTCAAGACACACACAGGCCCATCCTGTTTCCCGCTCGCACTCTGCTGAAAGCTTCCCCAGTTTAAGGTTGAAACGGCTTACCGAGGCCGTGGATTCGGCGCGTCTCCACTCGCAAGTAATGCCTGGGCAAGGGTGAAGCGCTCGATATTGAGCGGGTCGCGGCAGACGGCGCGGCCGGCGCGGCGGTACCAGTAGGCGGCGTTGGCGAGGTCGCCTTCGCGGCGGTGAAGAAAAGCGTGGACGGAGGCACCGTCGGGGGTGTCGATCTCCTGCGCAAGCGTGTGCGCGCGCTCCCAGTCGCCGCGGGCGTCCCACCAGAGTGCTTGGACGAGCACCGGCCAGGTTTCCGGCGGTTCCGGTCGATCGAGAAGGGCTTGCCAGCCAGCGAGGTGCATGGTGTTCAAGATGCGGGCAAGAACACGGACCGATTCCGTCGCATATGGTTTATGATCGGCCTGTGAGGTTCTGCCGATGCTTTCGCTCCATTTACTCCCGGTCGGTCGCGCGGCGGTGATCCAGCAGTTGGAGCTGCCGGACGCGGTGGAGCACCACCTGATGCACATGGGCTTTTCGCCGGATGCGCGGGTGGTGGCGGTGCGGCGCGCGCCGGCCGGGGACCCGACGGTCTATGCGATTGACGGGATGGAGATCGCGCTGCGGCGAGACACGGCCAAGGGCATCCTGGTGGAACCGCTGGCGGAAAAGGTGGCGGAGTTACCGGCACGGACGCCGGCCAGGAAGACGGAACGCAGTGTGAAACGTAGCTGGTTTCGGCCGCGGGTGTGGGCATGAGCTGCCATGCCACCGGGGTGGTGGACCTGCCGGCAGCGCCGCGGGTGGCGGGGCAGGTACGCACGGTGGCGCTGGTGGGCCCGCCGAACTCGGGAAAGTCGACGCTGTTTAACCGGCTGACGGGACTGCGGCAAAAGGTCGCGAACTACCCGGGTGTGACGGTGGAGCAGCGCTACGGCAAGCTGGCGGGGATTGAACGGCCGGACCTGACGCTGATCGACCTGCCGGGAATCTACTCGCTGGACAGCTACTCGGAAGACGCGCGGGTCGCGGTGGACGTGCTGGAAGGGCGCATGCCGGGCTCGCCGCCGGTGGACGCGGTGTTGCTGGTGTTGGACTCGCTCCACCTGCAACGGCAGCTGATGCTGGCCGCACCGGTGCTGGCATTGAAGCTGCCGACACTGGTGCTTCTGAACATGAGCGACCTGATGGAGGTGCGCGGCGGGGCGGTCGATACCCTGGCGCTGGCGCAGGAGCTCGGGGTGCCGGTAGCGAAGATTTCGGCGGCGCGCGGGGTCGGGATTGAGGCGATCGGGCGTTTTCTGGGGCAAAAAGGGGCTTCATTCGGCACACCGCCAGCGGCGGCGGCGCGGCTGGAGCTGCCGGTGATGGGCAACGCGCGCTCGTACCGGCAGTGGGCGACCGGGGTGAGCACGCGGACCCGCTACAAGGCACCGCTGTCGCCGGAGGGGACGCGAAAGCTGGACCGGGTGCTGCTGGGCCGGGTCTCGGGGCCATTGATCTTTTTGCTGGTGGTCGTCGCGGTGTTCCAGGTGGTGTTTTCAGTGGGGCTGCCGTTTTCAACCTGGTCGCAGGACCTGTTGAATGGCGGCGGCGACGCGCTGGGGCGGTTTATTCACCCGGCGTGGCTCGCTTCCCTGCTGATTGACGGCATCTGGAAGGGCGTGGCGTCGGTCCTGATTTTTCTGCCGCAGATCCTGCTGTTGTTCCTGTTTATCGGGATTCTTGAAGATACGGGCTACCTGGCGCGCGCGGCGTTGATCGCCGACCGGGTGATGCGGGTGATCGGTTTGAACGGCAAGGCGTTTATTCCGCTCTTGTCGGCGTATGCATGCGCGGTGCCGGCAATCATGGCGACGCGGACGATCGAAAACAAGCGCGACCGTTTTGCGACGATCCTGGTGGCACCGTTTATGACCTGCTCGGCGCGCTTGCCGGTGTACCTGCTGATGATCGCGGCGTTTGTGCCGAACCGGCGGCTGCTGGGTGACTTCTTTGGGCTGCAGGCCGCCGTGATGCTGGGTTTGTACGCGCTGGGTTTTCTGGCGGCGCTGTTTACCGCCCGGCTGCTCAAGTCGTCCATTCTGAAAGCGTCGTCGGCGCCGTTCATCCTGGAGCTGCCGCAGTACCGGGTGCCGACGCTGCACTCACTGGGGTTGCGGCTGCTGGATCGCGGCAAGGTGTTTTTAAAGCAGGCCGGCACGATCATCCTGGCGGTCACGGTGGTGCTGTGGGGGCTGAGCCATGTGCCTTACCACCATGGAAGTTTTCCGGAACTGGGCCAGTCGGTGGTGGGGCAGGTGGGCCACTGGATCGAGCCGGTGATCCGGCCGCTGGGGGTCAACTGGAAGATCGGCATTGGGCTCTTGTCGTCGATCATCGCGCGCGAGGTGATCGTGGGCACGCTCGGCACCTTGTACGGCATGGACCCGGAAACGCAGGCGCAG
>CAXTYP010000245.1:0-4394 GCA_964248435.1 uncultured Acidobacteriaceae bacterium
AGCCGTGGCCTGGGCTTGGGCTTGTCCGGGCACAGCCGCGCTCGCATCTGTGCCGGGTGCGGGAGGTGTGGGAGGGACACTGGTCGCGGGCGATGCGGCGGTGGCTGCATCGCCCACATCCACGTTGTCCTGGATGGAGCGAACCCCGCTGACGCCCGCCGCTACCTGCTCGGCTTCTGTGCGCGCGTCCTCGTTGGCCACGTTGCCGGTCAGGGTGACCACGCCAGCGTTTGCACTGGCCTTGACGGCGAAATCCTTAAGCTTGGGGTCGTTGCCGAGCGCGGTGGAAACGCTGCTTTGCAGCTGTGCATCGCTGATGGCGTAACCGGGCTGTGCGCTGCCGGCGGTTTGCGAAGCAGATGCGGTTTGCGCGCCTGCCGCCGGTGCCACGGCCAGCAAGGCGGCAAGCGCCGCAACGCTCAAGGTGCAGCTTTGTCCGATGGGAAGCCTGTTCATATCCTGCGAAACTCCTGCTCTGAGTCTGCCCGCGCGTACACGGTGCGGGAACCCTTTCGCTGGTGTGAACCCGGGCCCTGGCGGAAAGTTGCCGGGCATTTGGAGGGATGATTTCCTGCAAACGCCTGGCCGCTTTCGGGCTAGCGTCCTTCGCGGTAGTGCGCGATCAGCGCGGCGGTGGAGCTATCGTGCTGGTTGTGCTTGGATCCGTCCAGGTCACCGATGATGTCGACCGCGAGCTTTTTGCCCAGTTCAACTCCCCACTGGTCGAACGAGTCGATGCCCCAGATCACGCCCTGCGTAAACACCATGTGTTCGTAGAGCGCGATCAGGCGGCCCAGCGACTCGGGCGTGAGCTTGTCGATCAGCAAGGTATTGGTCGGGCGATTGCCCTCAAACACCTTGTGCGGCACCAGTTCGGGTTTCGTACCCTCGGCCTCGACCTCCCCGGCGGTCTTTCCGAAAGCCAGCGCCTTGCCTTGCGCGAAGACATTCGCCATCAGCAGGTCGTGGTGGTTGCCCAGCGGGTTCAGCGTTTCCCTGAAACCGATCAGGTCGCACGGGATCAGCTTGGTGCCCTGGTGAATGAGCTGGTAGAAGGAGTGCTGGCCGTTGGTGCCGGGCTCGCCCCAGAAGATCTGCCCGGTCTGGTAGTTCACTTCCCGCCCCGCCAGCGTCACGTGCTTGCCGTTCGACTCCATCGTGAGCTGCTGCAGATACGCCGGAAAACGCTTCAGGTACTGATCGTACGGCAGCACGGCCACGGTCTGCGCGTCGAAAAAGTTCTTGTACCAAACCCCCAGGATGCCCATCAGCACGGGCAGGTTTTTGGCAAGCGGAGACGTGCGGAAGTGTTCATCCATGGAGTGAAAACCGGCCAGCAGCTTGCGAAAGTTGTCCGGGCCGACCGCGATCATCGTCGACAGGCCGATCGCAGAGTCCATGGAGTAGCGGCCGCCGACCCAGTCCCAGAAGCCGAACATATTGGCCGTGTCGATGCCGAACTTCGACACCTCCCCGGCATTGGTCGAGACCGCGGCAAAATGCTTCGCGATCGCTTTCTCGTCCCCGCCGAACTGTTTCAAGGCCCACTCGCGCGCGGTATGCGCGTTGGTCATCGTTTCCAGGGTGGTAAAGGTCTTCGAAGAGACGATAAACAGGGTTTCGTCAGCCTGGAGATCGTGCGTGGCCTCGGCAAAATCGGTGCCGTCGATGTTGGAGATGAAGCGGAGTTCGAGGTCGCGTTGGGTGTAGTGCTTCAGTGCTTCATACGCCATGACCGGGCCCAGGTCGGAGCCGCCGATGCCGATGTTGATCACCGTCTTGATGCGCTTGCCGGTATGGCCCTTCCACTCGCCGGAGCGGATACGGTCGGCAAAGCCCGACATCCGGTCGAGCACCTCGTGGACCTCGGGAACGACATTTTTGCCGTCCACCTCGATCACCTGGTCTTTTGGCGCGCGCAGGGCCACGTGAAGCACGGCTCGGCCTTCGGTCGCGTTGATCTTTTGCCCGGAGAACATGGCGTCGCGGTGCTCCGCCAGCCCGCTTTGCTCGGCAAGGTCGAGCAGCAGCTTGACGGTTTCATCCGTGATGCGGTGCTTGGAGTAATCGAGGTAGAAGTCCTCGAACGAGGCGGTCAGGCGGGTGCCGCGCTCGGGGTCTGTTTTAAACAATTCGCGCAGGTTCTGCGGCTTCATCTTCGCGTGGTGGGCTTCCAGCGCTTTCCAGGCGAGCAGGTGGGTGAGAGGAGCCTTGGCGGAACTGGCTGCGGGGGTTGTTGCGACGGAAGCACTCATCAAATCACAACCTTTCGGAGAGGCGCCTTGTTCGGACGTCGCGCGCTGTCACCCTCATAGATTCCAGTTGCGGCATCCGAGATTCCAATCGCGGCATTTCCGCGCGCGGCTTGCCCGAAATTGCTCGCTCCAGCCCGCCCACTCGCGTGATTGATCGGCCGATACTGAGCAGGCGCCTGGGCCGGCACTCACCTGGCCGCGCGGGCATCCCATCGGCATGCCTGATGCTGCTGAAAAAGCCACGGAGCACGTTCAAGACCCGCTCGCCGACATCGTCACCGACCCCGTGGAGTCCGCCCGCGCGGCGGGGTTGCGTTATGTTTCCGACACCAAGCCCGGCATTGCGCGCAAAAAGTGGCGCGACGGGTTCAAGTACCTGGCGCCGGATGGCTCGGCGGTCGAGGACGAAAAAACGCTGGGCCGGATCAAGTCGCTGGTGATTCCTCCGGCCTGGACTGATGTGTGGATCTCGAAGGACCCGAACGGGCACCTGCAAGCCACTGGCCGCGACGCCAAGGGCCGCAAGCAGAGCCGCTACCATCCCAAGTGGCGCGAGGTTCGCGACGAAACCAAGTACGAGCGCATGCTGCACTTTGCCGCGGCGCTGCCGGCGATCCGCGAGCGGGTGGAGCACGACCTGAAGCTGCCGGGGCTGCCCCGCAACAAGGTGCTGGCGACCATCGTCAGCCTGCTGGAGGCGACGCTGATCCGGGTGGGTAACGCCGAATACGCGCGCGACAACAAGAGCTACGGGCTGACCACCATGCGCAACAAGCATGTGGAGGTCGAGGGCGCGAAGATTCGGTTTACGTTTCAAGGGAAAAGCCGCGTCCACCACACCATCGACCTGCAAAATCGGCGGCTCGCGAACATCATTCGCCGTTGTGCGGATATTCCAGGCTACGACCTGTTCCAGTACCTGGACTCGGACGGCGGCCACCACTCGGTGGACTCGGCGGATGTGAATGAATATCTACGCGAAATCTCGGGCGAGCATTTCACGGCGAAGGATTTTCGTACCTGGGCGGGGTCGGTGCTGGCCTGTGTGCTGCTGCAACAGATCGGGCCGCACGACACGCCGACGCAGGCGAAAAAAAACATCGCGGAAGCGATCAAGTCGGTCGCCTCGCGCCTGGGCAATACCCCGTCCGTGTGCCGCAAATGCTATGTGCACCCGGCGGTGCTGGAGTCGTACCTGGGCGGCTCGATTGCGGGCGGGGCGGTAATGGGTGCGGCGCGCGAAGAACTGGAAGACGAGATCGAGGAAGAGGTGGGACACTCGCCCGCCCTGCGGCGGGAAGAGCGGGCGCTGCTGGATTTATTGCAGCGGCGGCTGGAGAGTGCCAGAGCCGGTTGATTCCATAAGCCTGGTTTGAACATCGTGGGATACTGCTGCCATGCAGATTCTGGTCGAGCTGCCGGATGACCTGGCGAGCCGCGCGCAACCGGCGCGTGATGCTCTGGAAGCGGTGGCGATTGCGGGCTACCGCTCCGGGGCGTTTACGCCCTGCCAGGTGCAGCAGTTGCTTGGCTTTGAGATTTGATACGAAGTCGATAGCTTTCTTAAGGAACACGGCGTTGGGAGTGGACCTATAACGTCGAGGACTTAAAAACGATCACGGTCGCGCTCACTTCGATCGACTGTCATGATCGTTGTCGCGGATACAACACCACTGATTGGCCTATCCCGATCATAAGACCGAACTGCACGTTTACTCTTTATTGTCAGACAGACACTCTACTCTACACAGTGAAGATAAGTTTGCGTTGCAAATGGATAGCCGGGAACAATAAAAATGGGAAGGCTTTCACTCCAAACCGCGAAGCCCGACATTTTGTTCAAAACAATTGTATGTACCGCTTCGTACCCATCACCACCTTGAATAGCCGATAATGCAGACCGGTTCTCGTAAACAATCTGGTAGATGTCTGGTGAGCTGTCAAGTTTGGTTTCGTTATCGTTAACGACTATCTTCAGGATTTTTCCTACTCTTTGGATTTTGATATGATCAGTACTGAGGTTTGTGTCAACTTGTAGATGATTTTGCTCAACGTTGAGCGCTGTAGTACCTACTGTTTGACACTCTAGAAGCGGTCTCATAAACATTTGAGGCTGGATCGGTGGCACACTGGAGTTGC
>CAXTYP010000246.1:0-4390 GCA_964248435.1 uncultured Acidobacteriaceae bacterium
GGCCGGCGGGGTGGTGGTGAGCGCCACGCACCTGCCGCTGCCGCTGCCTGGGGCGGGGGAGCTGCGCCTTGGCGGCTAAGCAAGGAAGGCCAGGGGTCCTGCCCCCATGCTTGAAGGATGGGGACCCTGCCAAAGGCTCGCCTTTGGAAACCTTGACTGGGGCCTGCGGCACCTCGCCGCGAGCCTTCATGTGTGCCGGTCGAGGGGCGCTGCCCCTGGCGGGTCCAGGGCAGAGCCCTGGCCTTGCCTTCTTTCCTGCGGCTGCCCAATGACCATCTTCGCCGCCCTGCTCTCGCGCGAGCTTCGCCTGTCGCTGCGCCACGGCGCCGACAGTCTCGGCGCAGTGCTGTTCTTCTTCCTGACTGGCGCCCTGTTCCCGCTGGCGATCGGCCCGGCGCCGGAGGCGCTGGGCCGCCCGGCGCCCGGGGGGGGCGGGTGCCCGAAAGGGCCGGGGTCGCCGGCGGCATGCTCACCGGCATCGGCATGTTCAATGCACTGACCATGAGCTACACCCGCCTGCCCATGGTTCTGGCGGAAGAAGGGCTGCTGCCGCGGTGGCTCACCCTTCGCAACCGTTTCGGTGCGCCCTGGGCTGCCATCCTGGTCTGCGGGCTCGGCTGGGCACTGGCACTGGCCTTCAACTACGAGCGGCTCATCTCCATCGACCTCATCCTGTATGGGTCGGCACTAGTGCTGGAGTTTGTCGCGCTGCTGGTGCTTCGGGTGCGCGAGCCGGACCTGCCCCGGCCTTTTCGCATGGGGCCTTTGCCCATCGCCACGCTGCTGTGCGCGCTGCCGGTTTCGCTCGTCGGCTATGCTTTATGGGTGGCACGCGACGAGCGCCTGCTCCATGTGCCGGCGCTGGTTTTCGGCCTTGCGGTCGCGCTCGCCGGGGCGGGGGTGTACCGCCTGGCCGTCCGGCACAGGCGGAGCGAAGGAGCAGCGTAAAAGCTGCTCCCCCTTATTTCTTGGCCGCGAGGAAGTTTTCCGCCGCATGGAGAACGCGCTTTTTCGCGTACTCGGCATCATGCCAGCCGTGGACCTCCACCCGCTTGCCTTCCAGGTCCTTGTAGATCGAGAAAAAGTGCGTGATCTCGCGCAGCAGATGCGGGTAGATCTGCGTGTAGTCATGCACCTCGGCATAGCGCGGGTTGTTTTTGCCGACCGCCAGGATCTTCTCGTCGAGCACACCCTGGTCCAGCATTTCAAGCACGCCAATGGGCCTTACCTGCGACAGGCAGCCGCAAAACGTCGGCTCGTCAACCATCACCAGTACGTCCAGCGCGTCGCCATCCTCGCTCAGGGTCGAGGGGATAAAGCCGTAATCGCCGGGGTAGTGCACGGGCGAGTACAGGTTGCGGTCCAGCTTGAAAACGTGCAACTCCTTGTCGTACTCGTACTTGTTCACCCCGTCGGCGGGGATCTCAATCACTGCATTCACAACATCAGGGCTCTTGGTGCCGACCGGCAACTCCAGGTAATTGACCATTTCGTTTTCGATTCCTTATCCTGTTTGAACGTAAGGCCGGGAATAAATCCCGATCCATCAAGCCGCCGCGCACGAAGCGGGGGGAACCACCCACGCGACACTCCGTTTATAATCGGGCACGATGATGGCTCATGTCTACGTCGTTTCCAAGCGCACCGTGCTCGACCCACAGGGACAAGCCATTCACAACGCCCTTCGCAAGCTGGGTCATACCTCCGTTGCGGATGTGCGTCAGGGGAAGTACTTCGTTCTGACACTTGACGATTCGCTCAGCACTGGCGCGGCACAGGCAGAGGTCCAACGCATCGCCTCCGAAGTGCTGACCAATCCGGTGATGGAAGAGTTTTCCTTTCACATCGACGAACCCGCCAGCTAACGGTCTGTTCCAGGTTCAGACACCAGTTTCGTTGATCCACCCTACAATAGCCCTATGTGCGGCATCGTCGGCTATGTAGGCTCCCAACCCGTGGTTCCCGTCATTCTTGAAGGTTTGCGCCGCCTGGAGTATCGCGGCTACGACTCCGCCGGCATCGCCGTCGGTGCGCCCGGTGCGGACGGCCTGGCGCTGCGACGCGCCCAAGGCAAACTCCGCAACCTGGAAGAAGCCATCCGGCAGCACCCCATCTTTCCCCACGGCGGCGGCAGCTATGGTATCGGCCATACCCGTTGGGCTACCCATGGCCGTCCCACGGAAGAAAATGCCCACCCCCACCGGGACTGCTCCGGCCGCATCGTTGTGGTGCATAACGGCATTGTTGAGAACTATCTGCGGTTAAAAGCTCGCCTCCAGGCGCAGGGCCATACGTTTTTGACCGAAACCGATACAGAGGTGATCGCTCACCTGATCGAGCAGGAGCTGAAGGACGGCGCGCCCGGCCTGCCCCCTTCGCATCGGAGCGACGCGGAACGGCTCTCCTCAGACCGCCCTTTTTCGGGCTCGCCCCAGGCAGCCCTGGCCGAAGCCGTCGGCCGCGCCGCCAAGCAGCTTTCCGGGGCCTTTGCCATCTCCGTCATCTCCGCCGATGCGCCCGACACGATCGTCGTCGCACGCATGGGTCCGCCGGCAGTGATCGGCGTCGCGCCCGACGGCTATTTCGTAGCTTCCGACGTCCCCGGCGTGCTCCACCACACCCGTGAGTTCATCTTTCTGGCCGATGGCGACCTGGCCGTGCTGACCCCTTCGAGGGCCGAAATCTCATCCTTTGACGGCCTTCCTCTAAAGCGGCCCATCACCCGCATCCTGTGGGATCCGATCCAGGCCGAAAAGGGCGGCTATAAACACTTCATGCTCAAAGAGATCTTTGAGCAGCCGCGCTCGGTTCGCGATACCACTCTCGGCCGTATCTCGCTTGAAACCGGCGAGGTCTTTCTCGACCAGATGACGATCACCCCCGACGAGCTGCGGTCTGCCCGGAGCCTCCATATCGCGGCCTGCGGCACCAGCTGGCATGCCGCGCTGGCCGGCAAGTTCATGATCGAGCGGCTGGCCCGGCTCCCCGTCGAGGTCGACTACGCCAGCGAGTACCGCTACCGCGACCCTATCCCCGACCCCAACTCCCTTGGCCTCCTCATCACCCAGTCCGGCGAAACCGCCGACACCCTCGCCGCCCAGCGCGAAATGATTGCCAAGGGTTCCAAAACCATCGCCATCTGCAACGTCGTCGGCGCGGCGGTCGCGCGCGAAGCGCAGGGCGTCATCTACACCCACGCCGGCCCGGAGATCGGCGTGGCCTCGACCAAGGCCTTTACGGCCCAGCTCACGGCTTTATTTCTGCTCGCTCTTTATATCGGCCAGGTGCGCGGAACCGTTCAGCCCGGGGAAAGCCCTCGTTTGGCTACCGAGCTTTCACTGATCCCCGGCAAGATCGAGGCGATCCTGCGCACGGTGGATGCCCCCTGCCAACAGCTGGCCAGGATCTACGCAAACGCGACGGATTTCCTGTTCCTCGGGCGCGGCATCCACTACCCCATCGCGCTTGAGGGAGCGCTCAAGCTCAAGGAAATTTCCTATATCCACGCCGAAGGCTACCCTGCGGGCGAGATGAAGCACGGCCCCAACGCCCTGATCGACGAGAATCTGCCGGTCGTCGCTCTCGCCACCCGCGACACCAACGACCCCGGCTCGATGATCCGTTATGAAAAGTCGCTCTCCAATATCCAGGAGGTGACCGCACGCTCCGGCAAGGTGATCGCCATTACGACCGAAGCGGACGACCGTGAGTTCGACGGCGATGCCGCGGAGTTTGCAGGGCTGGTCGACCACGTGCTCACCATTCCGCCCGCGCACGAGCTGCTGCTGCCGATCCTCGAGGTGGTACCGCTCCAGCTGCTTGCGTACCACATCGCCGTGCGCCGCGGCTGCGACGTGGACCAGCCGCGCAACCTGGCAAAATCCGTCACAGTGGAATAACTCTGCCGCATTTTGTTCCTGTCGAGCTTAACGGGAGACTCCGGGCCCTTGGAAGCAGCAGGTCGCCGCGGGCAAATGCGGCCCGCAGGCCCAATTTCGCGTCCTATTTGTTTGGAGGAACTTCCATGCGCCGTATCCTCGCCGCTTCTGCTGTTGCCCTGTCCGGGCTCTTGTCTGCCGAAGCACAGTCCAACCAGCCCGTACTGACCGGCCAGGCCGCCTTTACCGATACCACCAAGGAACACCCCGGCGTCACGCGTCACCTGACCGTCGCCGACCTGCCCGCGCCCTACGCCACCCCCGGGGTTGACGCCGGTTCCGATCGCATCCCGCGCCCGGAAGGCGCCATGCCGCAGGCCCCCGCCGGTTTCGCCGTGAGCCAGTACACCACGGGGCTCGCCCAGCCGCGCCTGATCCGCACCGCGCCCAACGGCGACCTGTTTGTCTCGCTTTCCTACTCCAACAAGATCATGGTCTTTCGCGGCGTCGGA
>CAXTYP010000247.1:0-4355 GCA_964248435.1 uncultured Acidobacteriaceae bacterium
CAGCCGTGCGACGGGTCGCCGATGACGGGCAGGTGCGACAGCTTTTTCACCACCGGGATCGCCGAAATGTCCATCGTGTTCCGGGTGTACGTTTCAAATGTCTTGATCCCTCGCTCGCACAGCATCACGTCGTAGTTGCCGCCCGCCAGGATATACTCGCTCGCCAGCAGGAGCTCCTCCACCGTCGCCGCCGGGCCACGCTTCAGCAGGACCGGCTTGCGGACCTGCCCCAGCTCGCGCAGCAGGTTGAAGTTCTGCATATTGCGCGCTCCTACTTGATAACAGTCCACGTACTCCAACATGGGGTAAATCTGTGCAATCTCCATGACTTCCGTAATGATCAGCAGCCCAAAATGGTCCCCGGCTTCTCGCAGAAGTTTCAATCCGTCGATGCCCATGCCCTGGAAAGCATAGGGCGACGAGCGTGGCTTGTACGCACCGCCCCGCAGGAACTGCGCGCCGGCGGCCTTGACGATGGCAGCGGACGCGAACAGCTGGTCGCGGCTTTCAACAGCGCATGGCCCGGCCATGACAACGATTTCTTCCCCGCCCACGGACACCCCGTTCGCAAACCGGATCACCGTGCCCTCGGGCGCGAAGCTGCGCCCGGCAAGCTTGTACGGCGACGAGATCCGGTAAGCCTCCGCCACCCCGTCCAGCATCCCGTATTCAGAAACATCGAACGCGTCCGGGCGACCGACCCCGGCCAGGATTGTCTGCGTCGTTCCCGTGGTCCGGTGGACCTTGAAGCCGTCCTCAACCAGGCGTTCCACCACGTGTTCTACCTGCGTGGCGCTCGCACCTTCCTGCATGGCTACGATCATCGCAACTCTCCTTCTTCCCGGGCGACGCGGGCGCGTTCCGACGCGAGCTCGTCCTGCTGCAGCGCCCGCATCACGTCGATCAGGCGCTCGTAAATATGAATCAGTTCCATGTCGGGCAACGGGCCCTGGTTGGCCGAACGCACGTTGGCTAGAATGGTGGCTTCGCGATTGGGCTCGTAGACCGGCAGGGTACTCGAACGCTTGAGCCGGCCGATGGCCTGCGCCGCAAGGGCGCGTTCCGAGATCAATGTCACGATCTGCCGGTCCAATTCATCAATCTTGAGACGCCAGGCGTCAATGTCCATGGGTGTCCTCACACAAGGGTAGAAAAGGCGTAAACCG
This sequence comes from uncultured Acidobacteriaceae bacterium, assembly GCA_964248435.1. Taxonomy (GTDB): domain Bacteria; phylum Acidobacteriota; class Terriglobia; order Terriglobales; family Acidobacteriaceae; genus EB88. The sequence continues at coordinate 1,167 of CAXTYP010000247.1, forward strand.
CCTTGAATCACTGCTGCATCGTAGAAGAGGGGCTTAAGAGCGGGCCAGCGCGACGGGGCGAAGGCCCTCGATAAATCGGGCGATGGCCTTGGGAGCGATCTCGCGGCTGCTCGCCTCAATAATCGAGACCAGCGCCGAACCGATCACGGCCGCATCGGCAAAACGGCCGACCTCCGCCACGTGCTCGGGGCTGGAAACACCGAAGCCGACCGCGATGGGGAGGTCGGTATAGCGACGCAGGCGCGCCACCAACTGCTCCGCATCGTTGGTCATCGCGTCCCGCGCGCCCGTAATGCCCACCCGCGAAATCGCATATACAAAGCCGCGCGAAGCTTTCGCAATCGCCTGTAAACGCGCGTCGGGGCTGGTCGGGGCGGCGAGAAAAATCGGCGCTAGCCCGTAACGATCCATCAGGGCGAGATACTCGTCGGCTTCCTCGACGATCATGTCGGTCGGCAGAACGCCGTCCACGCCGGCTGTGGCTGCATCCCTGCAAAAGCGTTCCAGCCCGTACTGCAACACCGGGTTGAGATAGGAAAATACGACCAGTCCAACGTCCGGCCGCTCTGCCCGCAACTCCGTTGCAAGCCCGAGCACGTCAGCTATTCTTGTCCCGCGAGCCACCGAACGCTCGCTGGCCCGCTGGATCACGGGACCGTCGGCGACGGGATCTGAAAACGGCATACCCAGCTCCAGAACATCTGCGCCGGCGTCTATCGCTGCCAGCGCAATGGCGCGAGTCGTCGCAAGGTCCGGGTCGCCCACCGTAAGGTAAGCCACAATGCCAGGCTTGTGGCCGAATGTTATCGGCATAGGACCCCTGCAGTGCAAAACCGCCTGCGCGGCTGGCGGTCACTTCGTGACGGGTGCTCGTAAGAACGAGGAGATGGGGCTTCACCCCGTCTCCTTGTTCTTAGTAGAGTGCCGCGTGAGCGGCCGCTTCCCGCGCAGGGGGTCTTGCATTTGCCAGCGTTCATCGCGATCAGGCTCCCTGCAGCTTCAGCTCGCGGGTCAGGATGCCGAGATCCTTGTCGCCGCGGCCGGAAAGATTGACCAACAGTATGTCACGCGGGCTCATGGAAGGGGCAATCCGCATCGCTTCGGCAACGGCATGCGCGCTTTCAAGCGCCGGGATGATGCCCTCGGTGCGTGAAAGCGCGACGGTCGCTTTCAGCGCATTCGCATCGGAGCAGTCGGTGTATTCGGCACGTCCAGCATCGTGCAGCGCAGCGTGCTCGGGTCCGATCGAAGGATAATCTAGCCCGGCTGAGACGGAGTGGGTCGGCACCACCTGGCCGCCGTCGTCCTGCAAAACGTAGGAGTACGTGCCCTGCAACACCCCTGGTGTACCACCGCCCGGGCCGCCCCGGAACCGCGCTGCATGCTCACCCAGACCCGCGCCGCGGCCGCCCGCTTCGACCCCTATCAGACGAACATTCTCATCCGGCAAAAACTCGTAAAACGCTCCGATGGCATTGGACCCGCCGCCCACGCAGGCGACGACCGCGGACGGCAAACGCCCTTCGCGCTCCAGCATCTGCCGCCGGGCTTCCTTGCCGATCACCCGGTGGAAGTCGCGCACCATGGTGGGATAAGGGTGGGCGCCGAGCACGGAGCCCAGCAGGTAGTGCGTGGTGCGGACGTTGGTGACCCAGTCGCGCATGGCCTCGTTGATAGCGTCCTTGAGCGTGCGCTGGCCGGACGAAACGCCGCGGACTTCGGCCCCGAGCAGACGCATGCGGTAGACATTCAGCTCCTGCCGCCGCATGTCTTCCTCGCCCATGTAGATCACGCATTCCATGCCGAACAGCGCGCAAACGGTTGCGGTGGCGACGCCATGCTGGCCCGCGCCGGTTTCCGCGATGATGCGCCGCTTGCCCATGCGCCGCGCCAGCAGACCCTGGCCGATGCAGTTGTTGATCTTGTGCGCGCCGGTGTGGAGCAGGTCTTCGCGCTTGAGAAAAATGCGGGCGCCGCCGAACTCCTCGCTCATGCGCTTGGCAAAATACAAGGGCGTGGGCCGCCCGGCGTAGTCACCGAGCAGGCTGTCGAGCTCAGCCTGGAACGCGGGGTCGGTCTGCGCGACGGCGTAGGCGGCCTGCAGCTCTTCCAGCGCGGCCATCAGCGTTTCAGGCACGTAGCGGCCGCCGTAGGCGCCAAAACGTCCGGGAATATCTTGCTTCGCGTTCAGAACAGGGGTTTCAACAGCCGTGGCCATGCGCGCGTTCCTCGTGTGTTTTCCTAGGGTACGCCCGTGCGCGCGTTGGCTCAATCGGTTTTGTCCGGGTTTTAGGCGCCCAGGGGCGTGACCTTGCCGCCCGGCGCGCGCGAAATGCCGTACAGCAGTCGGCCGTCGGCGTCCAGGTGGCGCAGCTTGAGGGCTTTCTTGGTTACTGATAAGTGGCTGAAACCATGGACCTGCTGCGCATAAGGGCCGCGATCAAGGCCGTCGATCTTGAGCACGTACAGGTCGGCCCCGCCGCCGCCCGACAGAAAATGGGTGGTGGGGTGGCCCTCGAACTCAAGGTGCTGCAGGTCGTGGTCGTGCCCGGCCATGTACAAGTCCACGTTGGCTTTGCGGAACAGCGGGTCCCAGTCGCGCACCAGCACGGGATGGTCGCCATGGGGGCCATTCGAGTAGACGGGATGATGCGCCAGCACCGCCAGGTACGGGGTCGTGCGCGGCCTCGCGAGCTCGGCCTGAAACCAGCGCGTCTGCTCGGCCCACTGCTCCGGCGTCAGCAGAAAGTTGGGCGCATGTACAGCTTTCTCGTCCCCATGGCCCACGTTGCTATCAAGCACGATGCAGCGTATGAGCGGGTTGGCTGCGGGGAAGTCAAAGGCATACCAGCGTGACGGCAGTGTCCAGCGGGTCGGCTTGCCGTCCACCCCGCGCCCGGTTTTTGCATAGGCCAGCTCGGCTTCCACCTTGTTTACGCTGGCCGGCATGGTCTGGTAGTCGTGGTTGCCGAGCATGGTGTAGACGGGTCCGGGAAACACGTCCGCCGGGTACATCTGCTCGAAACCTTCCACCCAGCGCGACGAGGCGACCCCATCCGGCAGGTCGCCGTACCAGCTGTCCCCCAGCATCCACAGTGCCTCTGGGCGCAGTCCCGTGGCCTGGGCGTAGTGCCGCATGCCGCGTGCGACCTGACTCTGCGCCTCGTGCGTGGTCGCCGGCGACCGGCC